>JANXWI010000212.1 GCA_025351205.1 Deinococcus sp. | reverse complement strand
GGTGCGCGATTTGTCCTGCCTGCCGCGCGCCAGCAGCTCGATGTCGGTGCGCTGGGCGGGCGTGAGTTCGGGCGTTGGACTGGTGGGCGACGGGGTGCCGGGAGCCTGGGTCATGCCGAACAGGATAGAGCGGCGTCAGGGGGAGGCGTCGGAGAAGATCCGGTGTTCAGAATAGAAAGTCTATTTTGCTAAAATACCTGCACCGAGTTAAAGAGAATCAGAAATACCTCTACTGGAGACGAAAAAGACGTTAACTAAAAAAACCTGTTTTTACAGAATAGAAAGTTAAACTTGACATTCTGATATTCAGAGGTTTATAACCAGTGCAGGAGGCCCCACCCATGACGAATCCTGAGCAGCCCGAGCAGCCGGAAGTGCCCGAAACCACCGAGGCGGTTTCCGAGATGCAGCCCACCCCTACAATGCAGCCCACTCCTGAAGCGCAGAAGGCCGAGCCGGTCAAAGAATCCTTCGAGGCGCACGTGCAGCGGCTGGTGGCCGAGGGCAAGCTGACCGCTGCCGAGGGCGCGGACCTGCTGGAGCCTGTTCATGACGAGCCTGTGCAGGCCGCGCCTGCCGTGCAGCTCGCCAAGGCGGCCTATGCAGGCGGCAGCGTGCCCGTGCCGCCCGATCTGCGGCTGGAGGTCGAGGGTTACAGCCTTCAGGTGGTGCACGACCCCTCGCTGAGTGCCCCGCGCCTGACCGCCAGCAGGGAAGGCGTGCTGGAGCTGCGCGGCAGCACGTCGGGCTGGAGCATCGAGCGCACCGATTCCGGCATGGTCTGGGGCCTGAAAGCGGTGCTGGGCCTGCCATTCGTGGCCAGAGACGTGGAGGCCGAGGTCAGCGGCGGCAACCTGAACCTGAGCAGCATTTCCGGCCTGGCGCGGCTGGAGGTCAGCGGCGGCAACATCACAGTGGCCGAGACGGGCAGTCTGCGGGCCGAGGTGAGCGGCGGCAACCTGACGGCGGGCCATGTGGTTGGCGACCTCCAGCTGGAGGTCAACGGCGGCAACCTGAGCGTGGCACACTCGGCGTCGCTGCGAGCCGAGGTCAACGGCGGGCAGCTCTCGTGGGCCGGGCGGTTGGACAGTGGCAGGCACACGGTAGAGGTCAATGGCGGGCAAGCCACCCTGCGGCTTGATAGCGGCAGCAGCGTGAGCATCGAGGCCGAATCGACCCTGGGCGGCGTCTCGGCCAGCTTTCCGCTGCGCAAAACCGGCGGCATGATGCACTCGACCTACAGCGGCGTGCTGGGCGGCGGTGAGGCCCGGCTGAACTGTGAAGTCAACGCCGGACAGATCAGGCTGGTGACGACGTGAGAGAGCAGATCAGGAGGATTTTAGGGCTGGTCAGGGATGGTCGCCTGAGCCATGACGACGCCATCACGTTGCTCGCGGCCCTCAACCCGAAACTCATCTTCAAAGACGAGACGATGCTCCGGTTGATCGGTCTCATGAGCGATGAGGAGTTTGGGGTGGACCGGGTGGTGGACCTGATCGTGCGCCGCATTGAACCGGGCGCGGGTCAGGCGAGCCAGCAGTCGCAGTCCCAGTCAGGCGGCGCCCAACAGAGCCAGAGCCAGTCTCAGCAGTCGCGCCCGGCCAGCGGCAGCCAGCCGTCGGCCACCTTCAGGATCGGCGGTCAGCGCTTTGAGTTCGATGACTTGGGAGACGCCATCAGCAGCCGCGTGGACGAGGCCCTGGGCGGCCTGCTCGGTAAATCTGGCCGCTCGCCACGTCCCGGCACCATCCTGAAGATCGAGAGTGAGAATGAAGACGGCGCGACTTTCTCGGCCAACCTGCCGATCAGTCTGGCCGAGCACGCCGAACGCCTGATTCCGCCGCACGCCCAGAAGTCGCTCGCCAAGAGCGGGCTGAGCATGGACGCGATCAAGCTTCTGCTCAAGGCCGGACCGCCGCCGGGGCCACTGCTGGAGGCCGAAGACGAGGACGGCAACAGCGTGAGGCTGAGCATCAAGTAGCCGGAAGCGACTCATGGCAGGGAGGGTGGTCATGTTTAGAGAATCGGACTGGGCAGTGCAGATCAGGCGCGTCGAAGCCCTGCGGCAGGAAGCGGCCCAGCAGCATCTGGCGGCCCAGGCTCTGCGCACCAACATCTGGGCGCGGCTGCTTCCACTGCTGCGCCGCCTGGAGGGCTGGATGGAGCGGCGTTCGGCACCTGACACGCCTTTTCAGAAAGTGCCGGTTCGCTGATGCTCCGGGCCAGCTTGGGTCAGGACCATATGGCGTCAGAGGAGAGCTGTTCGCCCGCACCGGAAACCCACAGGATGCGGTGGACCGTCGAGATTCAATCGGCCCAGGTCCAGACGGTACAGGCCCAATCAATCCAGGCTCAATCAATACAGGCCCCGTCAGCACACGCCCAGCCGCCTTCAGGCAGGAGTGCCACCCGGCCTTCCAATTCGCCCCGCACCACCGCACCGCTGCCGTAATCCCCCAGGACCACTACCATGTTGCCTATGCCAAGGCCAAGCTCACAACCGCTGCCGCTTCCCATTCCTTTTCCTGGCGTGCAGGAAGCGCCGCTGGTGACCGAGCTGCTGTTTCCAGAAGCCCAGATCACGGTGCGCGGCGAATTTCTGCTCAACGAGTTCGCCACCCTCACGCCCGACAACCTCGATTTCCTGCGGCTGTACATCAAGGTGCGCGGCAACCTCAAGGAAGTCGAGCGGATTCTGGGCCTGAGTTATCCGACCATCCGTGCCCGCTTCGACACGCTGCTGCGCTCCATCGGCTACGAGCCGGAAGCCGCCGACCCCCGCGACGAGACCCTGCGCCTGCTGGAACGCGGTGAGATCACGCCCGAGGAAGCCACCCGGCGACTCAAGGGCAAATGAGTTCCTCCGGCGTATACCGTGCGGGGGGCTACCCTGAGTCGATTAGCTCAGGGCAGATTTGCCATGCTATCTTCTGTTCCTAATCGCTCCCGCCGACTCCGGAAGACTGCCCTGTCCCGCCGTCCCCATTCAAAGGAGCACCCCAATGAAGAACCGCCCCGCCGCGCTGGTCTTCATTCTGATCACGCTCTTGATCGACGTGATGGGCATCGGCCTGATCATTCCGGTGTTTCCGAACCTGATGAAGTTGCTGTCGGGCTCCGAGACGGCGGGGGCGCAGATGCTGGGCATCTTTACGGCCATCTACGCGGTGATGCAGTTCGTGTTCGCGCCGATTCTGGGTGCCCTGAGTGACCGCTACGGGCGCAGGCCGGTGCTGCTGCTGAGCCTTCTGGGCGTGGGCCTGGATTACCTGCTGATGTACGTGGCCCCCAACCTGGGCTGGCTGCTGCTTGGGCGTATTATCGCGGGCATCACCGGGGCCAGCGTCACGGTGGCCAACGCCTACGTGGCCGACGTGACTGCCCCAGGGGACCGCGCCCGCAACTTCGGGCTGCTGGGCGCGACTTTCGGGGTGGGCTTCATCCTGGGTCCGGCGCTGGGCGGGCTGCTGGGCAACATCGACCTGCGCCTGCCCTTCGCGTTTGCCGCCGGGCTGTCGCTGCTCAACGCTCTGTATGGCTATTTCGTGCTGCCCGAGTCGGTCACATCCGAAACGCGGGGCAAGGCGCTGGGCCGCGAGGTGCTCAACCCGCTGGCCCCGCTGCGCGACCTGGGGCGCTACCCGGTGGTGCGTGCGCTGGCTAGCAGCTTCATCCTGATCGGGCTGGCCGGACAGGTGCTGTTCAACACCTGGGTGCTGTTCACCGAGGCCACTCTCGGCTGGACGCCCGCCCAGAACGGCCTGGCGCTGGCACTGGTGGGCGTGATGTCGGTGCTCTCGCAGGCGGTGCTGGTTGCTCCTGCCATGAAACTGCTGGGCGAACGCGGCTCGATTTTCACCGGCCTGCTGCTCAGCACCGTGCAGTACGGCATGATGGGCGCGGCCCGCAGCGGCGCGGCGATGTACGGCTCCATCGTGGTGGGCGGTTTCGCAGGCATCGCCGGCCCCGCCCTTCAGGGCCTGATCAGCCGCTCGGTAGACGCCCGCGAGCAGGGCCGGATTCAGGGCGCACTCGCCAGCCTGAACAGCCTGACGGGCGTGGTCGGGCCGCTGCTGGCCACCTGGGTCTACGCCTATTTCAACGGCGGCTCACAGTGGCGCATTCCGGGCGCGGCCTTCTACATGGCGGCCTTCTTCTTGCTGGCCGGGGTGGTGTTGGCGGGCGTGGTGATGCGCCGGATGCCCAGATCGGTGAGGGCGGGGGTTCAGGACACCGTGTCTGAGCAGCCGTCCTGAATCCTGTCTGGGCGGGAAGAGGGTGCGCCGAGAGTTAGGATGCCCTATGCCCTCACAACTGGACGATCTCAAGGCTGAGCTGACGCGCCTCACCCAGCGGGCTCAGGCCCTCATTGCACCTCTCGACGACGCGCAGTTGGCCGCCTCACCGCCCAGTGGTGGCTGGTCAATCGGCCAGTGTTTCACCCACCTTGACAAGGTTGGCAGGCTCTACACCGAAAAACTCAGTCAGGCGGTAGACGGCGCGCGGGCACGGGGGCTTTCAGGAAAGGAACCGTACCGCATGGGGCTGTTAGGGCGCCTGTTTGTGCGGTCCCAGGAACCGCCGGTGCGCCGGAAGATCGGTGCCCCGGCGGCGTTTGTGCCCGGTGATCTGACACCACACGAGGCGTTCGCACGCTACGCCGAGATGCACACCATTCTCGCAGACGTGATGACGCGGGCAGAGGGGCTGCCGCTGGACCGAATGAAGATCACCTCGGCACGGCTACGCCTGAACGTGTTCGAGACGTTCCACTCGACCCTGGCGCACGAGCGGCGGCACCTGTGGCAAGTGGAGCAAATCTCGAACGCCCTATCGAATACTCCCGAACCGGCTCGCTGAGTGCTGTTTATTTCCTCGCCCATGCGCCGCCGGGCAGCTGCTACACCCTGCCGACCCATTCCGAACTCACTGCCCTGCTGAACATGGTGCCTGAACTGGTCAGCCGCAAGCTGGGCGAGTTTTACAGGCAGAACTTCATCGGTTTGCACAAGAGATCGGTGCAGATTCTGGACGAGGGGGCGCTGCTCAGGCTGGCTGGACGGGCGCAGAGATAGACTCGGCTCATGTCGCCGCTTCCTCTGCCTGCCTCGCCCCAGATGGCCCTGCCCACCTTCGCCCGCCTGTACGGGTGCAGTGAAGCAGACTTTGCGGCCACGGCGGACCAGATGACCGCTGCCTGGATTCTGTACGACGAAGGTCAGGAAGTGCTGGGAGCTGTAGGTTTTCGACCCTCGCCTGCACACGGGGCAGAGGTGGTGGGCGGCGCGTTCCCCGGACCAGCCCAGCATGCGGCGGCCCTGGCGCTCCTCGCGGCTGCACTGGCCGCACAGCCACAGCTCTACGCTTATGCCGAGGCCCACCTGCTCCCTGCCGAGGCGCTGGAGGCCGCCGGGTTGCGCCCGGTCAGCGCGTACACCCGCATGTGTGGCCCGCTGCCTACAGCGCTGCCTGCCGCGCCTGACGGTTTCCGCATCGTTCCGCTTTCGGAAGTGGACAGTGTGCAGGACCGACTGGCAGCGCAGGAAACCTACTCGGACATGATCGGGCATACCCACGTGCCCGACGAAGCCTCGCAGCCCGACTTTGGCGGCTCCGACGACACCCTGGGCCGCGTGGCCTACGACGCGGCGGGCGCACCTGCCGGAATCTGCCGCGTCTGGCTGGATGGCAATCTGGCGAAGATCGGCAGTCCGGGCGTGCGGCCAGATGCGCGTGCCACCACGCTCCGGCGGGCGCTGCTGCTCTCGGCCTGCGATGCGGCACGGGCGGCGGGCGCGGCCCGTGTAGAGATCGATGCCTGGGGCGACACCAAGACGCAGCGGGTGGAAGATCAGGCGTTGGGGCTGGTGGTTGAAGAATGGACGCCGATCTATTCGTCTTCGACCCCAGCATAAAAATCTCGGTCCAAAACAAAAGCCCACCCCCGGAGGAGTGGGCCTTTTCATTCTTCCGCTCTACCAGACGTAGAAAATCGCGATGATCAGCAGCCACACCACGTCCACCAGGTGCCAGTACAGGCTGGCGGCGGTGATCGAACCGTGGTTGGTCTTGTCGATCTTGCCGGTCATGGCCTGGAAGTAGGGAATGGCGACGCCTGTGCCGCCGATCAGGATGTGCAGGCCGTGCAGTCCGACGATGATGAAGAAGCACGACTGCCACAGGTTCTGCGTCCAGTTGCTCTCCTTGCCGAAAAGTGAAAATTCGTAGATCTGGAACAGCATGAACAACGCGCCCATCGCCAGCACGATGAACAGGCCCAGACGGGCGCGGGTCATGCGGTGGTGGTGCTGGTCCTGCTCGGCGCGGTGAATCACGAACGAACTGCTCACCAGAATCAGGGTGTTCAGGGCGGCCAGCCAGATGTTGGGGCGCATGGCGGGCGGCTCGGCGTGGCCGGTGACGCGCAGATACACGTAGCCAGCGATCAGCACGCCGAACAGGCTGATTTCCGAGAGAATAAACCACGCCATGCCCATGAAGCCGTTGTCGTACTTGGTCAGGGTGTGGTGCTCGACGGGCACGTCGTATTCACGGGTTCCGGCCCATTTGAACAGGCCGTACAGGAACAGCGGAATGCTCAGGTACAGCAGAATGGTGGCGCTCAGCTGCGGCGCGGGCGTGCCCTGCGGGTGGTAGCCGCTGAACCAGCCGAAGGCCAGTCCCCAGCCCATCAGCAGCAGCGAGACGGCGGTGATAAATGGCCCCCAGCTGCTGACCGGCAGATGAATCGTCGATGGATCGACGGGCCTGAGTTTGGTGCCGCTCTGCTCCCAGTCGTACAGCGGGCGCTCGGTTGGGAAGCTCTTGGGGAAATCGTGGGCGAAGTTGTACTCGGCGGGGGGGCTGGCCGCCGTCCACTCCAGGGTGAAGCCGCCCCAGGGGTTGGCCGAGGCCGTGATGGGGCGCTGGAAGCTCTGGTACATGTTCCAGAACCACACCATGCCGCCCGCCAGCAGGAAGAACGCACCCACCGTGGACACGAGGTTCAGCTCGTTCCAGGCGAAGTTGCCGTCGGGGTAGGTGTAGTAGCGCCGGGGCATGCCCAGCAGGCCCAGCACGTACTGCGGCAGGAAGGTCATCCAGCTGCCGACCATGAACAGCCAGAAGTGCGCCATGCCCAGCTTTTCGTTCAGGAAGCGCCCGGTCATCTTGGGCCACCAGTAATACAGACCGCCCATCGCCAGGAAGGCCGTGCCGAACATCATCACGTTGTGGAAGTGCGCCACGACGTAGTAACTCATGGTCACCTGATAATCGAAGGGAATCATGCCCAGGCTCATGCCCGTAATACCGCCGATCAGGAAGTTGAAGATGAAGCCGACCAGCCAGTAGGTGGGCGTCTTCATGATGATTCGCCCGCCCCAGAGGGTGCCGATCAGGTTGAAGATCTTCACGCCGGTGGGAACGGCCACAATCATGGTGGCGACCATGAAGGCGATCTGCCACGACTCCGGAATGCCCACAGCGAACATGTGGTGCAGCCACACCAGCAAACTGACCAGCACGATGCCCAGCAGCGAGTAGACCATCACGCGGTAGCCGAACAGCGGCTTGCGGGCCATGGTGCTGGCAATCTCAGCGCCGATGCCCAGGTACGGCAGCAGCATCACGTACACGGCGGGGTGCGAGTAGAACCAGAAGAACTGCTGCATCAGCACCGGAACCCCGCCGATGGCCGGGTTGAACATGCTGACGCCGACCTTCAGCTCCAGGTAGGTCACCAGCGCGGCGGCGGTCAGGCCGCCCAGCGAGACGAGCTGGAGCATGCTGGTGGCAAACACGCTCCACACGAAAATGGGCATCTTCCACAGGCTCATGCCGGGGGCGCGCATGTTGATCACGGTGGCCGCGAAGTTGGCCGAGCCGAGCAGCGACGAGATTCCGTTGAGGATCAGTGCCACCATCAGCACGGCCACGCCGGTCTGGTTGGCGTCCACGCTCATCGGGTAGTAGAAGGTCCAGCCCACGCCGGGAGCGCCGCCGTTGAGCATCGCCACGACCACCAGGACGAGCGAGAAGACAAAGCCCCAGACCGCGAAAGTGTTGACCCTGGGCAGGGCCACGTCGCGCACGCCCAGCATCAGGGGCAGAAAGTAGTTGCCGAAGCCGAACAGGCCAATCGGAATCAGGAAGAAGAAGATCATGATCGCCGCGTGCAGCGTGAGAACTTGATTGTAGGTCTGGCCCACCAGCAGGGTGTTGTTGGGCACGGCCAGCTGAAGGCGCAGCGCCACGGCCAGCAGGCCCCCCACGGCGAAGGCCAGGATGGCGGTCACGATGTACAGGATGCCGATCTTCTTGTGATCGGTGGTGGTCATGTAGTCGAGCAGGATCGACAGCGCCCTGGGACGCTGCGACTGGGCCTGGGTCGGAATCTGTACGGCCATAGTTACTCCTTGCTCCTGATGCTCCGGGCGGGTGTGGGCGGGCGGGATACGAATGCCTGGGGCGCGGGCAGACCGGAACCGTGCGGGCGAAGGCTCACCGGACCGGAACCTTGCCCCAGTAGGAGGCGTTTTCGGGCAGCTTGAGCGACAGCAGGTAGGCTTGCAGGTCGCCCAGGTCCTGATCGCTGAGCTTTTCGTAGGCGGGCATCAGACAGCCGGGCTTGAGGTCCACACACTTCTTGATCCAGGGCTTGATGTGGTTGATGCGGGCCTGACCCTCGTAGATGCCCGCGCCCAGGGTGTTGCGGCTGCCGAAAAAGCTCATGTCTGGGCCGACAGCGCCCGCCGCCTGCGTGCCCTGGATGCGGTGGCAGCTGAGGCAGGCCGCCGCTCCGGCGCTGGCCTTGCCCTGCATGAAGATGGTGTAGCCGTTCTTTTCGCTTGTGCTGACCGGAGCCGGAGCCTTGTAGGCCTGCGCCGCCGCGATGAAGGTGTCGTACTGGGCCTTGGGAAGCGCCACCACCTTGAAGCGCATGTTGGCGTGGCTCGGCCCGCACAGCACCGTGCAGTTGCCCTGGTACACGCCGGGCTTGTCGGTGTCGATCTGCCAGGTCTTCTTGGAGCCGGGAATGGCGTCGCGCTGGCCGCCCAGGTTGGGTGCCCAGAAGGCGTGGATCACGTCTTTGGCCGTGGCGGTGATGGCGATCTGACGCCCCGCCGGAATGACCAGCTCGTTGCCGTTGGTGACCGTTCCGGTGCCGCCCTGAACCTTCGACTCGGGGTACTCGAAGGCCCACCAGAACTTGGCCCCGGTGGCGTTGACGTGCAGCGCGTCTTTGGGCGTGGGGTTGACGATGGCCATGGTGCGGGCCGCCAGAATGGTGATGATGGTCACGATGATCACCGGAACCACGATCAGCACCGTTTCCAGGCGGTTGTTGCCGTGAAACTGCTCCGGCTCGGCGCTACGCTTGTCTTCACGGAACTTGTTGACGGTGTAGAACAGCGCGTAGCTGACCCCGACAAAAATCAGGATCGCCATGACGATCACTGCGATGCTCATGTACCAGATGTTGCGGTTGTAGGACGAGTTCAGGTCGCCCACGTTGATGGTCTGCTGGGCCAGCGCGGCGCTTCCCAGGAGCAGCGTGGCGCTGGGCAGCGCACGGCTGAAAAATTGGCGGGTCAGGGTGTTCAACTTCACTCCTTGGTCTGGACGGTCTGTGGTGCCTGGAATTGTGATGCCTGAAATCTGGAATGTTGAGCTGGAATGTTCGGCTGAAACTGCTGGCGTCACAGGTCTTTCCAAAGACGGTCTGGTGGAAGTAGTTTAACCGCATCCGGGCGCACGCGGATGGGAACGAAGTCCCGTTCGGGCGGCCCGGTCCGGGGGGCGGTCTCTCTCCGGGGGACAGCTTACAAAGCTGAGCAGGCCTTCACCCAGAGCAGTTGTCCGAATTCCGGTACGAGAGAACAACCAGGGCGTCCCTCCATTGTCTTGGGCAGAACGGACGCGCCTTCTTGGTCAGGACAGCGCCGTTGACGACGCTTGACCGCTGGGCACGCCTGCCCGCCTCCCACCTGCCCGACTAAATTCACTCCCGTTGGTCGGTCAAAAAGAGAACGCCTTTTCGACAAATGCTCTAACATACGGCCCGCCAGAGAATCCGATCCCCGTTCAGTCCCGCCCCTCTTCAACTCAGGAAGCTGCGGTCAATCGCCCCGGCCAGAAACACCACCGCCAGATACAGCATGCTGTACAGGTACAGCGGCACGGCCATCTTGCGGGTGGCGGGCTGCCCGGCCATCACGGGGCGATACAGCTTCCAGGCCAGCCAGATGAGCCAGCTGCCCGACAGCGTGGCCACGCCCAGGTAAAACCAGCTCACCTCGCGGAAGGTGAAGGGCAGCACGCTGATCACGGCGGTGTAGATGCTGTACAACAGCACCTGGGCCACGGTCAGCCTGTCGCCGTGCACCACCGGCAGCATCGGAATGCCCACCTCGCGGTACTCCTCCTTGATCATCAGGGCCAGCGCCCAGAAGTGTGCCGGGGTCCAGAAGAAGATGATGGCGAACAGGAACCAGGCGAACAGGTTCAGGTCGCCGGTCACGGCGGTCCAGCCGACCAGCGGCGGAAAGCAGCCTGCCGCGCCGCCCAGCACGATGTTGTGCCAGGTGCGCCGCTTGAGCCACAGGGTGTACACGCCCACGTAGGTCACGAAGCCCGCCAGGCTCATCCAGGCGGCCAGCGGCGTGCCCCAGACCCACAGGGCCAGGAACGAGCCGAGTTGCAGCAGCGCCCCGAACAGGGCGGCGTCGCGCAGCGGAATCAGCCCGCTGGAGGTGGGGCGCTTGGCGGTGCGGGCCATTCTCAGATCTATATCGCGGTCGATGACCATGTTGAACACGCCCGCCGACCCCGCCGAGGCGTAGCCCGCAACACTCACGACCAGCAGCAGCTGTAGACCGGGCCAGCCCCGCGCCGCCATGAACATGGCCGTGACGGTGGTGAACAGCAGCAGCGAGATGACCTTGGGCTTGGTGAGCGCCAGATAATCGCGCCAGCCTGCGCGGGCGTGGACAGCGGCGGGAGCAGCGGTCACGTCTGGATCCCGTCGGGCAGCGGCGCAGTCCTGGCGACACTGTTCGGCGCGGCGCTGCGGGCCAGCATGGCCGAGTAGCACAGCATCACCACGCCCAGCCACATGGCGCAGCCCAGCAGCAGATGCGTGATCTGCATCCAGCCCGGAGCCTTCAGGATCACATTCATCACGCCCGCCACGATCTGAAGGCCGATCAGGGCGTGCAGCACGGTCTTCCAGCGGCGGGGGTGCAGCGCCGCGCCTGCCGACTCTCCGGCACTACTGCCGACCCAGCCCGCGAACCAGATCAGGTAGGCGCTGACGCCCAGCGCCATCAGCGGATGAATGACCCGCAGGTTCTGGATGATGCTGGCACTCACGGAAAAGTCGGCCCGCACCGTGTCGAGCGGCGTCATGCCGGTGGGCGTGAACAGCAGGTCACCCAGCGCCGTGACCGCGCCAGCCATGCCCAGCACGAGCATGGACACCACAGCCACGCCCACGGCCCAGCCGAGCCTGCCCTGGCCCCTCGGGCGCAGCTTTGGCCCGCCCGAGGCCCACACGGCGGTGAGCAGCAGCGCGCCCAGCAGCAGGAAGGTGTTGGCGAGGTGAACGCCCTGCACGAAGCCGCGCGCCGGGTTGGTGCTGGTCGCGGTCAGGCCCAGCAGTACCTGCACCCCGCCCACCAGACCCTCGAAGACGACCAGCAGCAGAGACGCCATGGCCCCGGTGCGAACCGGATGGTCCCTGGGGCTACGCAGCAGCGCCAGCACCAGCAGCGCGACGGCCAGCAGCCCTGAAATTCCGCTGGTCAGGCGGTGTGAAAATTCGATCACGGTGTTCAGGGTGGGCGCTACCGGCAGGGCGACCCCGTTGCACAGCGGCCAGTGCGCGCCGCAGCCCGCGCCAGCACCACTGATCCGCACGAACGCGCCCCACAGAATGACCAGCACGTTGTAACCGAGCGCCGACCAGGCCAGCGCGGGCAGCAGCCTGCCGACCCGCCCGCCCTGTGCTCTTTCTGGTTGCGGTCCAGACGTTTGACCTCTCAATACCCCATTCACACCACACCACCCCCGGACCTGCCTGGCCTGTTCCTGTCTGGCCTGCTCCAGCTCGTCTTCACGCTGCTCATTCCTCCCGATTCTAACGCTCTGGGCGGCTGAGACGCCCGTACGATTGTCCCCTGGGGCGTGAGAAGTTGCAGGCTGATCAACGACACATCCTCGGACTACGCTTTCCGGCGGGAGCGCGGCAGACCTGCCAGCCGCCAGGCGCTTGAAGGCGCCGCACCGTCTCCTTTATGAACCCTGGTGAGAAGGTCTCCTCTCCGCTGAGAGGTGCTGCGGGTCAGGCAGGCTCTCATCCTGGGCCGCTCCGGTTCAGCCAACCCCGACGACTCTCATCTGTCCCGGAACATGATGAATTCATAAGCATCTGGCTGCTGGTTTCTGGCAGCTGACAGTAGTAGCTGGACCGGACAGCTCAACCCCACACGGCGGAGGCGCGACATGACCATGAATTCCTGGCCAAAGAAGAACGCTCTGGTCCTCACCCTTTTGCTGGCCCTGAGCGCCTGTCAGAGCGCCCAGCCTGAGCGGCAGGGGACGGTGCAGCCGCAGCCTGGAGCAGTTCAGGTCGCCGTAAACCAGCCTCCAGCCACCCAGCTGTCTGCACTGGCTCCCCAGGACGCCAGGCAGTGGGTCTGGTGGCGCGGCGTGAATCTGGCGGGCGCAGATTTTGGTGCCGATGTGCTGCCAGGGGTGCTGGGTGTCCACTACACCTATCCCAACCCGGGCGAGGTCGATTACTTCGCCGGCAAGGGCATGAACATCATCCGCTTTCCGGTGCTCTGGGAACGGCTTCAGCGCTCGCTGTACGCAGACCTTGACGCCGGAGAGATGCAGCGCGTGGACCTCTTTATCAGGCAGGCCACGGGCCGGGGCCTTCAGGTGATTCTCGACCCGCACAACTACGCGCGCTACCGGGGCGAGCTGATCGGTTCGCAGCAGGTGCCGCACGCGGCCTTCGCCAACTTCTGGTGGCGGCTGGCCGACCGCTACAAGGGCAACGACCACGTCATCTTCGGCCTGATGAACGAACCGCACGACATGCCCACCCAGCAGTGGGTGGACGCGGCCAACAGCGCCGTTGCGGCCATTCGCGCGGCGGGCGCGGGCAACCTGATATTGGTGCCGGGCAACCGCTGGACCGGGGCCTGGACCTGGAACAAGGCCGACAGCTTCGGCGAATCGAATGCCCGGGCGATGCTGAAGATCAAAGACCCCAACAACTGGCTGTGGTACGAGGCGCATCAGTACATGGACCTCAACGGCGAAGGCGGCAAACAGGACTGTGTCAGCGAGACCATCGGTTCCGAACGCCTGAGGCCTTTCACCGACTGGCTGCGCGCCAACGGCAAGAAGGGGTTCCTGGGCGAGTTCGACAGTGGCCTGAACGCTCAGTGTGACCGCGCTCTGAACGACATGGTCAGGCACATGGAGGACAATGCCGACGTCTGGCGCGGCTGGACCTACTGGGCGGCGGGGCCGTGGTGGCAGCCGGGCACCTCGCTCGAACCCAACAACGGTCAGGACGCCCGCCAGATCGCCATTCTCCAGCCTTACCTGCCCCAGCCTGCCGGTCCGTGAACACCAGTCCCTGAACACCAGTCCCTGACTGGAGACCCGCCTGCCGCGCCGTGACCTTTGACTCTGCCCCCACCTGAGCGCGCCCTCTAAACTGTTCTCAAATGGGCGAATTCTTAGCGGCAGCCTCTGTCATCACGATTGTTCTGAGCGGGCTGGCGCTGGTCGCCGGTGTAATCCTCATCCGGCGCGGCAACCGCGAGGCCCACATGCGGGCCATGCTGGCGGCCACGGGCCTCGCCACGCTGTTCCTGGTGTTCTACCTGAGCAAGGTCGCCATCGGGTACACCAAGGTCTGGGTCGGTCCCCCAGGGGGGCGCGTCTGGTATCTGGCGCTGCTGGCGTCTCACACCCTGCTGGCCGCGCTGAACGTGCCGCTGGCCCTGGTGGCGCTGTGGTACGCCCGCAAGGGGCTGCTGGCCGCCGGCACGCTGGCGCGCGTGGACGAGGTGCCCGCCGCCCGCGCCGCCTTCGATACCCACCGCCGCTGGAACCGCTGGACCGTGCCCGTGTGGCTGTATGTGGCGGTCACCGGCTGGATCATCTACGTGGTGCTGGAGCGTTTCGGGGCCGTGAAGGGGTAGGTGGCGCGTGGCCTGTAGCGTGTGGGAACGGCCCAGCCCCATCCAGACCCGTTGGCTGTTCCCACGCGCCACGCGCTACAGGCCGTACACTCGCCCTATCCTCTTGCCATGAAACTTACGGTTCCGCAGATCATGGCGGCCTCGGCGTCACCTGCATCTTCCTCACCTGCGGCCTCTTCTCCGGCAGCACAGCCCCTCGTCATGGTCACGGCCTACGACTATCCGGGGGCGCTGCACGCCCAGAACGCGGGTGTGGACCTGGTGCTGGTGGGCGACAGCCTGGGCAACGTGGTCCTGGGCTACGACAGCACCGCGCCGGTCACGCTGGCCGACATCATCCACCACGCGCGGGCGGCGCGGCGGGGCGCGCCCGACACCTTCCTGATCGCCGATCTGCCGTTCGGCACCTACCACACCGGCGTGACCGACGCCATGCGCAACGCCGTGCGCGTCATCCAGGAGACCGGGGCCGACGCCCTCAAGGTCGAGGGGGCCAGCCCGGAGGTGCTGGAGGTGATCGCCACCCTGACCCGCAACGGCGTTCCGGTGATGGGGCACGTGGGCCTGACGCCGCAGACCGCCACCGCGCAGGGCGGGCTGAGGGTGCAGGGCCGGGACGAGGCGGGCGCGCAGGCGGTGCTGGACGCGGCCATGAGCGTGCAGCAGGCCGGGGCCTTCGCCGTGGTGCTGGAAGTCATTCCGGCGCGGCTGGCCCGCGTGATCACCGAGCGGCTGCACATTCCCACCATCGGCATCGGGGCCGGGCCGCACTGCGCCGGGCAGGTGCTGGTCACGCACGACCTGCTGGGCATCTACGAGGGCGAACACAAGAAGATCGCCAAACGCTACGCCGAGATCGGGGCGCTGTCCACCCAGGCCATCCGCGATTACGCCGCCGAGGTGCGCACCCGGCAGTTTCCCGGCAGGGAGAACAGCTTCGTGATCAAAGACGAAGTGCTGGACAAACTGTACTGATGCGCGTTCTGGTCACTGGGTTCAACCTTCAGGAGACGGCCCGCCAGTCCGGGTCCATCCGATTCCAGACCGACCTGCCGTACGTGCTGAACGTGACGTTGCCCGCACGCGGTCCAGGCACGGCAGGCGAGACGTTCCGGCTGCTCCGGGTGCTGATGCCGGACGGAAACCCAGACGTGAGCGGGGCGAAGCAGTCGGCAGCCTTCGTGCAGGCGCTCGGCCAGACCCCCTGGACCCTGCGTTGCCCTCGGGACGTGTGGATGATCAGCACCGGACTGTCCGGGGCGGCCTGTGCCCTCTGGAACAGCCTGGACGCACAGCTTGAACCGTTTGAAGACCTGAGCCTGGAGTTCGGGGCCGGGTCAGGAGAGGATGAACAATGAAGCTCAACGTTTCGCAGTGGATGATGACCCGCAAGAAAATCCGTGCGTCGTTCAACCTGGGGCAGCTCGGCATGCTGTTCAGCATTTCCGACAGGCCCGGCGGCCCGGCACTCAGTGCCCAGGACCGGATCGACACAGCCTACCCGTACCTGCTCGAACTCGTGCCGGATGGCCGGGTCAGCGGCCAGTACCGCCTGTTGAGCACTGAGCTTCGGGCCGCCGCCTGGACCAGAGAGCTGGCGGGCCGCGTCTGGCGGGTCCAGGCAGGCAGGGCTGGCCCCAGGCTGGTCACCGACCTGACCGAATACGAGAGGGTGCTGTGGGAGGAACTGGTGGCAGTGCAGAGGCCGACCCTGGAATTCAAAGCACTCGGTTGAGTGCCAGGGCGGGTGGATTGAGTTTGGGCCTGCTCGGTGGTCCCCTCTCCCCCTCGCTGCGCGAGGCCCCTCTGCAAGCAGCTGTACCAGTCTCCCGCCGGGGGCGAGGGGTAAGGGCCAAAGCCTGACGATGAAAATTGTTCGTCAGGATGCGCCGACAGCCCTTTCAGATCACTGCTGCACAGCCTTCGGCGGATCAAAGCCGGCGGGCAAGCGTCCTCCTGGGCGCTGTTCTGCCCAAGAACGCCCAAACAGCCGAGTGACTGAGCCGAACTTGCAGACTTCCAGCATCGAGAAGCGGATTTCCGCGTTTCAGATGCATAAAACCAGGGTCAATACCACGTCCAATACCACGTCGTATAAACCGACCTACCTTGCCCATTGCGCAGCGCTTGACGTTCTTCCAGGCCCCCCTACCCCGGCGGGGGCGACTGGCTGGTCGTCGGGGGCGGCAGTCAAGCGTGCCCGGGCGCGCTGTTCTGCCCAAGCGGCGTAGCGTCGTCAACGGCGCTGTTCACGCCAAGAAGACGCCCCTCCTCTTTCTAGACTGATCAACGCGTCTCTGGTCAGAGCGGTAGGGGCTGGGGGTGGGGAAATGCTGAAGCCCAAAGCCAACGCCCAACCCTTCCAACTCAATTCAGAGTTCGTCCTTTCCCGCTGCCCATCAGCGTCTCAGCCCGAACCAGGTGGTCTTGCAGCGTGCCGTACCAGTCGTCGCTGGGATCGGTGTATTCCAGCGCCTGCTGGGCGTGCAGGTAGGCGCTGGTGGGGTCGGGAAAGCCCTGCTGGGCCATGATGTCTGCGGCCATCTGCTCGGCGGTCACCCAGTCGCGGGTGCCGGGGGCGGCCTCTCTCACCACCCGCAGGTAGTGTTCCAGCGCCTCGTCGAGGTGGTAGTAGTCCATTTCCACGCTGCCCAGCACCAGGCTGGCCGGAACCACCGCGCCCTGCGCCAGCGCCAGCTCTGCGGTGCCCTGCGCTTCCTGCAAACGTCCCAGGCGGTATTCGGCCTCGGCGATGTCGGCCAGCACCTCGGGCACGAACGGGTAATCGGGCGTTCCGGCGGCGCTTTCCAGGCGTTCGCGGGCGTCCAGCGGGCGGTCCAGGTCCAGAAAGGCCACGCCCAGTTCGTGCAGCGCGTAGGGGCGGTCCTCGGGCTGGGCCAGCATCAGGGCGGCGTCGAAGTGCCGTAGCGCCTCCTGCTGCCGACCCTGGGCCACCAGAACCTGCCCGTAGACCAGCGCCACGCCGTAGCTGGGGTCGCCCACCAGCGCCTCCAGCCGGTCCGCCTCCTGAATGTTCTCCAGTGCCCTGTCGAGCGCGTCCTGATTGAGCTGCGCCTGACTCATCAGGTAATGCCAGCTGGCGAGGCCCAGCAGCTGCCCGGCAGTATCGGTGGGGTCGTCGTCCGGGCCGGTGGGCACGATCTCTGCGGCGCTGGCCGGGTACTCGGCCCTGGCGCGTTCCAGCACGCTCACGGCCTCGGCAGGCTGGCCCAGTTGCAGATGAAGCGCCGCCTGTTCCTGAAGCATGCCCGCCCGGTAGCTGCCTCTTGACAGCCGCGCCGCCTCGGCGTACAGGTTCAGGGCCGCCTCGGCGTTGCCCAGCGCCTCCTCGCAGTCGGCCTGCCAGCTGCGAAGCCGCCAGCCCAGGTGCGCGGGCAACTCCTGTACGGTGACGTGAACGTCCAGGGCTTCCTGTGAGCGGTCTGCCAGGGCCAGCGCCGACACCGCGTGAAAACGGCTGAGCGGCTCGCCGTGGATGGCCGCCGCGTCTGGGTACACGGCCTCGGGGCCGCGCAGCCGGGCGTCGAGTTCGGCATTCAGGGCCATAAAAAGCGGCTGCTGCTGCACCCCTGGCCAGATGCGGGCGGCCTGCGCCAGCGTTTCCTGGGCCTCGTCGCTGGCCGCGTCGCCGTAGAGCGAGTGCAGGCTGGCCAGGTACAGCCGCAGCTGCGAACGGTCCGGGGCCGCCAGCCGCTGCGCCTCGGCCTCGGAGATGGCCGCCTCCAGGATGGCGAAGGCCGCCTCGAAATCTTCATAGATGGGAGCGCCGGAAACCGGGGTACCGATGGCCCCAGCACCAGCCGCCGCCTCGGCCAAGACCGGGCTGCCGCCGAGGGGACCGGTCGGGGCCGGGTCCACCGGAGCCAGGGCGGCGCAGACCTGCTCCCAGGTGGTCAGGATGTCGATCACAGGGGCGTCCCTGCGCAGACAGACCGGGCAGCCAGGAGCGGATCAGCCAAGAACTGACCAGCTGACAGGTGGACAGCATTCAGATCTGGAAGACCCAGACTTGAAAGACCCAGACTTGGAAGACCCAGACCCGGCCTCGGTGTGCCCGACAGCTGGGCGCAGCTGGCCGCCGATCCGGGACAATTGAAAGTGTGAGGTGCGAGCAGAAACCGTATCATTCGTTCACCAGCATAAGGCCATCATGGTAGGCCAGAGCGGGGAGCCGTGCCGGGAGCTGTAAAACTTTGTTCTGCGGCGGCTTGCAGGTAAGCGCACGCTCAAGGGCAGATGTATGCCCTGCTACTTCCCCCAACCTTGAGTGCGGTACACTCAGGTTACCTGGGCAGACCCGCCTGGATATGCCCGGACACGCAGCGCCTCTCCGCCGGAATTTCCGGTTCACCAACTGCCGCTTTCCACTGTACCGAACAGAGTCGGCACTCTACTGGAGGAACACCCTTGAAGCGTTTCAACCCCTGGCTCATCCTGCTGTTCGTGGTGGCCCTCTACCTGATGTTTTCCACCGCAACCCTGGGCGGCACCGCCAAGGTCGATTACAGCACCTTTAAATCGCTGGTGGCCGGTGGACAGGTGCAGCAGGTGGTCATCACCGACAGCACCGCGACGGTCAACCTGAAGGCCACGGCCAGCGTGCCCGTGATTGCGGGCAACGGGACCCAGCCCAAGAGTCTCGACAGCTTTCAGGTGCGCCTGCCCAACAACTTCGCCACGCCTGACAACACCCTCCAGGCCGACCTGACGGCCAAGGGCGTGAAGGTCCGCTACGAGGTGCCCAGCCAGTGGCTGAACCTGCTGGTGTCCTTGCTGCCCATTCTGCTGATGGTCGGGCTGTTCGTGTTCATCTTCATGCGGGCGCAGGGCGGCCAGAACGGCGTGATGCAGTTCGGCCAGAGCCGCGCCAAGCGCTACGGCAAGGAGAACCGCGTCAGCACCAAGTTCACCGACGTGGCGGGCCACGACGAGGCCAAGAAGGAACTGATCGAGGTCGTGGACTTCCTGAAGAACCCGGCCAAGTACCACGCCATCGGCGCGGAGATCCCGAAGGGCGTGCTGCTGGTCGGCCCCCCCGGAACAGGTAAAACGCTGATGGCCCGCGCGGTGTCCGGTGAAGCAGACGTGCCCTTCTTCTCGGTCAGTGCCAGCGAGTTCATGGAGATGTTCGTGGGCGTCGGTGCCAGCCGCGTGCGTACGCTGTTCGAGGACGCCCGCAAGAGTGCGCCCGCCATCATCTTCATCGACGAGATCGACTCCATCGGGCGCAAGCGCGGTGCGGGCATCGGCGGCGGCCACGACGAGCGCGAGCAGACCCTGAACCAGATTCTGTCCGAGATGGACGGCTTCGAAAAGAACGCCAGCGTCATCATCCTGGCCGCCACCAACCGCCCCGACGTGCTCGATTCTGCCCTTCTGAGGCCGGGCCGCTTTGACCGTCAGGTGACCATCGACCTGCCCAACCTGAAGGAGCGCGAGGCCATCCTGGGCGTTCACATGCGCGGCAAGCCCCTGACCAGCGGCGTGGACGTGCCCGAGATCGCCAAGAGTACCCCTGGATTCTCGGGCGCGGACCTGAAGAACATCGTCAACGAGGCCGCTCTTGAGGCCGCCCGCATCAGCAAGACCCAGATCGACATGAGCGACTTCTACCGGGCACTCGACAAGATCACACTGGGCCTGGAGAACAGCTCGCTGACCATCCGCGACGAGGAGAAGCGCGCCATCGCCTTCCACGAGGCCGGACACGCCGTGACCTCGGCGGTCATCCCCGGCTCGGACAAGCTCCAGAAGGTCAGCATCATTCCACGTGGACGGGCGCTGGGCGCGGCGTTCTATCTGCCCGAAGAGCAGGTGCTGATGAGCAAGGAGCGCCTGGAAAACCAGCTGGTCGTGGCGCTGGGTGGCCGCGCCGCCGAGGAAGTGTTCATGGGCAGCGTGACCTCGGGGGCCGCCGACGACTTCCGCCGCGCCACCAACATCGCCCGCAAGATGGTGCTGGAGTGGGGCATGGGCGACAACTTCAAGAACATGGCGCTCACCACCGACTCCGGCCCGGTGTTTCTGGGCGAGGACATGACCCGGCCCAAGGCCTTCAGCGAGCACACCGCTCAGCTGGTGGACGAAGACGTGAAGCGCATTCTGGTGCGCGCCTTCGAGAAGGCCAAGGCGCTGGTCAGCGAGTACCGTCAGGCCATGAACGACGTGGCCGAGGCGCTGCTTTCGCAGGAGCTGATCACCGGAGACGTGGTGCGTGACGCCGTGGCCCGCGTCAATCCTGAACTGGCCAACCCGGTGAGTCTGAACAAGAACTGAGCTTAAGCAGAAGAAAGCGCCCCGGCAGCGATGCCCGGGGCGCTTCCTTTTTGGAGGTCAGGGCGTGATCGTGAGAGAAAGTCGGGTTTCGTTGTACAGGTTGCCGGGCTGCGCGTCGGCGGCAAGTTTGAGGGCGGCGCTCAGAGCGTCTAGGCCAGTTATTCTGCCGTCTGCAAACTGGGCGTCGGCAGTCGCGTAAGCGCTGATGGCCGCCAGATTCAGCGCCCGGGCGCTTGCGAAGGCCAGCAGGGTCGCGCGTCCTGCGGGGGCAGTGGCAATGACGAAGAAGCGGGCGTCCGCTGGAGGAAAGGCAACGACCTGGCCTGCATCAACCCTGAGGTCGTTTGCTGCCCCCGCACGGTTGGGAAGCAGTTGATTCACCTCGCCCGCCGGGTCGATCAGGTACACGTACAGGAAACCGCCAGTCTCGGCCACCGAGGCCGTGAGGGTCAGCCTGTCATTGAAGGCGAGGGTGAGCCTGGGGGTGGTGAGCAACACGACAGGTCTGGGCAGAAGGGGACCGGGCGCGGTGCCAGTCACCGCCGAGCCGCACGCCACGAGAAGAAACGCCGGGAGCATCAGCCGGAGCAGGGGAGTCATGCCCGCAGTGTAGGCGCGCGCGAACTTGCAGGTGTGCTCAGGTGTCGCTGGCCTGGTCTGAAGGTGACCCTTCCTGTGAGACGCTCAGCAGCGCCCACCGGAGAAGCAGCCACGACGCGGCCTCGGCGGCGTTCGCCAGCCCGTAGGCCACCTTGTCGCCCAGGGTGGGGGCGGGCATACCACTCAATGGAATGACGTTGAACACGACGGCGGCGGCAGCCAGCGCGGCGGAGAGGTTCAGCAGATCGGCCAGTTGTGTCCTGCCCGTGGCGTCGGCGGGATTCGCCATCTGGCGCAGGCTGAACAGGTAGATCAGGAAGCTGACCGCGATGCTGGCTCCCGTAACTGTGACCTGTACGGCCAGGGCCACCGGATTGACCTCAGGGTAGCTGCCCCCCACGGCGCTCAGGGCACTGAGCAGCCACAGCGCTCCCTCGTAGGCGATCAGCCAGGGGTACAGTCTGGTCAGCAGGGTGCGGCGCGCATCGGTGGTCAACACGGGCTGGCCGCGCAGATAGAGGGTCATCAGGGGTATCCAGAGGGCCAGCACGGCGGCGCTGCCCAGAAAGTCGATCAGCAGCAGCCAGAAGCCAGGGTCGCTGCGCCAAACCGTGAAGACGCTCAAGGCCAGGACGCTTCCCAGCCGCAGCCAGAGCGACCCGGCTGCCAGCTGAACGGTCCGGGCCGGGCTGAACCTGGAGGGCGATTTCAAGAGGGCGTCACAGGTTTGGGCATGCTCATCCGTCCTGCCTTCACAGGCCCAGCCGTTCGTTCAGCACGCGCCGCACCACGTCGGGGCCAGCCTGCCCGTTCATGGCCTTCATGACCGGCCCGAACAGCGCGTTGGCGGCCTTGAGGTTGCCCGCCCGCACCTGCGCCACCGCCGCCGGGTTGGCGAGCAGGGCAGCGTCCACGGCGGCCTCGATGGCGGCCACATCGGTCACCACCATGAGGCCGCGCTCCCTCACCAGCTCTGCCGGGTCCGCGCCCTCCATCACCTCGGGCAGCAGCTCCTTGGCCATCTTGCCGCTCACCGTTCCGTCCTCGACCAGCCCCACCAGCGCGGCCAGATGCGCGGGCGTGAGGGCCGAAGCGTCCAGGCTCAGCTCGCGGGCGCCCAGCCAGCCCGTCACGTCGGTCAGCAGCCAGTTGGCCAATCTTTGCAGGTCGAGCGCCGGGCCGGTCTGCATCGCCGCGTCCAGAAAACGGCTGAGCGGCACGTCCATGCTCACGCTGTCGGCGTCCTGTTCGCGCAGCCCGGCACCGAGGTAGCGTTCCCGTTTCTGGGCAGGCAACTCCGGCATCTGGGCACGAATCCGCGCGATCCACACGGGCGTGATGTCCAGCGGCGGCAGGTCGGGGTCGGGGAAGTAGCGGTAGTCGGCCTCGCCCTCCTTGGTCCGCATCACGAAGGTTCTCTGGCCGCCCTCGTCCCAGCCCATCGTGTCCTGGCTGACCGTGCCGCCCGCACTGACGATGCGCGTCTGGCGGGCGATCTCATATTCCAGCGACCTCTGCACGCTGCGGAAGCTGTTCAGGTTCTTGATCTCCACTTTGGTGCCCAGCGGCGTGCCCGGCACATGCACCGACACGTTCACGTCGCAGCGCATCTGGCCTTCCTCGGGGTTGGCCTCCGAGACGCCCAGCGACTGTGCGGTGGCCCGGATCAGGGTCAGAAACTCGCGGGTCTGTTCGGGCGTGCGAAGCTCCGGCTCGGTGACCATCTCGATCAGGGGCATCCCGGCGCGGTTCAGGTCCAGCAGGCTGTAGGGCGCGTACAGCGGGTGCATCAGCTTCCCGGCGTCGTCTTCCAGGTGCGCCCGCGTGATGCCGATGCGCTCGCCGCCGACCATCACGGAGCCGTTTCTGGCAATGGGGCGGTCGTACTGCGAGAGCTGGTAGTTCTTGGGCGCGTCGGGGTAGAAGTAGTTCTTGCGGTGAAACTGGGTGAACCCGCTCACGTCGCAGCCAAGAGCTAACCCGAACATGATCGCCAGGTCCACGGCGCGGGCGTTGAGCGTGGGCAGCGTGCCGGGCAGGCCGAGCGTGAGCGGATCGGTGAAGGTGTTGGGTTCCTGTCCAAAATAGTCGGTGCTGGCCGCGCTGAAGATCTTGGTGCGGGTGTTCAGGTGCAGATGGACTTCCAGCCCGATCACGGCCTGTAAACCTGTGCTGCTGGGAGGGGAGGCGGGCTGGGACATGGGAGGAGTATAGCGGCGGGGTTGGCAGGGGATCTGCGCTCAGCCAGGGGTTGACGCCCCCGTTTCCACCCGCCTGTACACGCCCTTTTCGCGGGTCAGCAGCCCCCGCCCGACCAGCTCGCGGCGCAGGGTGAAGAAGTCGGGGTGGTAGGCGCCCAGCACGGCGTTCACCTCGCGCTCGGGGTAGTCGCGGCCCGGCTCGAATTCGGTGGCCAGCCACTCCAGCACCACGTCGCGCTTTTTGCGCTGGGCAGGAATGGTGCTCAACTTGCCGCCCTTCAGAAAAGTGGTGAACACCTTGGCCCGGTAGCGTTCGTCCTCGCTCTGTGGCGTGAGCTTCGGCTGGCCCGGCACATCCGGCTTGGCCAGCGCCAGTTCCGCCAGGGTGGGGGAGAAGGCGGCGCGGTGGGCGCGGTACAGGCGGTGGTGGCCTCGCTGCTCGGCGGTCATTAGCCCGGCGTTGTCGAGCTGCGACAGGTGATGGCTGACGGTGGCCGCCGACAGGCTGAGCAGGCCGCACAGCTCCTCACCGCTGCGGGCGGTGGTCCAGGTCAGGCGTAGAAGCAGCACGCGGGCGGGGTGGGCCAGGGCTTTGAAGAGGGTGGCCGCTTCTTCCGGGCTACTCACAGTCGGGCCTGTTCACAGTCGGGATTCGGTACGGGGTACGCGGGCCGCCACGACGGGGCTGGCCCGGTGGAGTGCCAGGGCCGCCGTGAGCGTGTCGAGCCTGACGCGGGCTTTGACGGCCTTCGACTCCTGGCCGTTGGCCTGGGCCAGTGCCAGATCGCGCCGGGCATTCTCGATCAGCCGCTGCATGGTCAGGTGAAAATAGGCATAGGGGTCGGCTGGATCAGGAATGAAGGATGCTCCGGATACGTTGTTCATTTCGGTATACCTCGAAACAAGTCTATATCAATTCGAGGATGATCGAAACCGTTGCCGCGCCGGAGGTGCGATTTCCCCAAGTCTTCCGGTATCCATCCGTGCCCACCGTTCGGCTTTCAGCAGCGACAATAACCCCATGCCCACCCAGCCGATCATTTTCCTGGACGTCGAAACGGGTGGCAACGACCCGGCCACCTCTCCGCTGCTGACCATCGGGCTGATCACGCTCACACAGGGAGAGCTGTCGCGCCCGCTGCACCTGAAGGTGCGCCACGGCAGCTATACCGTGCAGGCCGAGGCGATGGCCGTCACCGGCATAGACCTCGTGGCCCACCACGCCGCCGCGCAGCCGCCCGAAGCCGTGGCCCAGGCCGTCCGCGAGTACGCCGCCGGGGTGGGCCGCGTCATGCTGGGCGGCCACAATTTTTCCTTCGACCTGAGCTTCATGCGCAGACTCATGCCCGATCTGCACGGCGTGTTCCGGCGCGGCTACACCGACACCAAGCTCAGCGCCCAGTTTCTGATTCACGCCGGACTGCTGCCCCGTTCGGTGGGCACGCCACTCGAACAGCTGGCCCGGCACTTCGGCATCGAATACGGCGCACACGACGCGCTGGAGGACGCTCAGGCCACCGCGAAGGTGTACGTGAAGCTGATGGAGCTGGCGCGGGGCGGGGCGGTGGAGGGTCAGGAACCGGAACGGAGGCTGTAACTGCTACTCCCGTCTTCCTGCTCCCCGACAGGCTGAGAACTCATCATGTTCGCGTTGTAGCCGCTGTCGTTTGAATTAAGCATAATCAGCACGAGGCCGCCTGAATCATTGGCCCATGTTGACGCGGTAACGCTGCCCAGAGCGCCGCCCGTCAGGCGGGTCCAGCCGGCCTGCACGAGTTGCGAACCGAAGTAACTGAGCAGGTCGGGGGCGGGCATATCCGTCTCGATGACTGCGGTGTACTGCCACTGCCCGCCGCCCCCACCGCCACCGCCGCCGCTGTAAAGTCTCGCACCAGCCGGAACCCGCACAGCGACCTGCTGCTCGCGCTGCTGGGCGTGAAACATCATGTGGTTCTGCTGTTCGGGATGCAGGCTGTTCAGGTCCAGCGTGACCTGCGTCATCCCAAGCTCGTCCTTGGCTGTAATGTGCAAGGACTTTTGCAGGGCGTTGTTCTGCAAGTTCAGGTGCCCCTGTTCGGCTGCGGGCAGAAAGCCCGTTTCTCCAGAATGAGGCCAGTTCAGTTCTTCCCATCCGTTCGGCAGTCCTGCACGCAGGCGCTCAATAAATTCAGGGGCTGGCAGGACCGAATCGAGCAGGATACGGGTATGGTCCTGCCTGAACACGCCTTGTGCGCCCCTGGGAATTGGCGGATAGGTGTTGACCATGCTGCCCAGCAAACGGCATTCGGCAGGCAGAGGAAGTGAGAACCCCGGTGGCAAACTCCCTGGGTAAATCACCTCCTCGAAACCGTTGGCTCCGAAATTGTTGGTCAGCAACCTGTACAGCAGCTCTTTTTCAAGGTCGGCCATACCCCAGAGTACGCCCGCACTCTGAGTCGCAACCCCATGTGGACTCATTTCTACTGGCGCGTCAGGGGTTGGCCGTCTTGAAATTCAAATTCAGTTCGTCTATGTATCCGTATATTTCGGCGATCACAGAATCAAAAGCCGCTTTGCGCTCCGATGTGGTTTCGCGGACTGAAATACGGCTCCAGAGAATAACGTAGCCGGGATATCCTGTGGGTTTGGGGTCCGTCACGTAAGCGAAGACGGCGTAGGAGCGGGTCGGCGCTGCCGAGGCTCCAGTGGCGTCGATATCGAAGCTGAAGTACACCTTCCTGAGGTTGGATTTCCGGCACGTCTCTTCGGTCTTCATCACCCCGGCAAAACCCATCTGCCTGACCAGAGATTCGGAGACAGCCTGCGAAATGTCCCCGAACAGTGCCTGGGCTTTAGGGGAGAACGCGACCATCGTGTCG
>JANXWI010000190.1 GCA_025351205.1 Deinococcus sp. | reverse complement strand
TGGCCGACCTGGAAGAGTTGCCGGAAGGGTAGAACCCAACACGCTTCTGCTTGGGCGGGTTGGGGTGGCGGGGGCTGGGAGTGGCTGGGAGGTCAGTTCACCCCGTTCACGCTTGCCACACGGCACCCGGCAACACCTGCTCCGCCACGGCCCGCAACCGCAGATCGAAGGTCATGAACTGCACGCCCAGCGGAGCAACAGCCTGCGCCGCCGCCAGGTGCACGGCGTCGTAAGCCCGCAGGTGGTGCGCTCCGGCGAGTGCGGCAGCGTCTTGCAGCAACTGCTCGTCGATGCCGACGTGCCGGATGGTCGGCCAGTCCCGCGCAACGTCCCGCAGGGCCGCCTGATAGGCACGTCCACTGATGGCCTTTCGCTGCCTGCGCCCGGCCAGCGCCGAATGCAGTTCTACGTAAGTGATGACGTGGGCAATGCCACCCTCAGCAGCCGCGAGTGCAGTCGCCACCGCCTGATGGTCCGGCTCCAGCGTATACAGGCGGGCAAAAGCGGAAGTGTCCAGATACAGCAGAGTCAAAGCCTAAGTACCTGGCGGGTGATGACTGAGTCATCATCCCGAGCGGAGCGAGTAGCCAAGAGTGGCTGGGGGCGCAAGTGGAGGTCATCCGGGCGCTGTTCCCGGATGACCGGAACTGTAGCCATTAGCCACTGACAACCCTTCAAAACCCACAACCCCCTCAAAGCTCAGGGCCTCTGTGTTCCCGCAGCAGCTCCTCAATCGGTGGGCCACTGACCGGGGCCAGCACCGCCGAGCCTTTCGGTTTCAACCCCCAGGGTTCGCCCCCCAGCAGGCGCAGAGCGCGGTCACGGGCGGCCTGTTCGGTCTCGCCTTGCAGATCCACGACTTGCAAAATATCGCCTACATCGGCATCGATCCCCAGGCGGCGCAGGCCGGTCACGAGGTTCACCAACGTGCTGATCTCCACCCGCTCCACACGGGCGTTGTACAGCGCATTGACCGTCGCAGGGCGCATCTGGGCCGCCTCGGCCAGTTGCTTCTGAGTCACGTTGTGCCGTTTGAGCAGGCCCGCAAGACCGATGTGAATGTGACCCGTCATGAACACCCCCAGGAGTAAATTCTTACCTTCAAGAGTATATCATGACGAGGACTTCAGGAGCGAAATAGGTTCGATCACCAGCTCACGCCGCTGCTTGGGCGGGCTGGGGTGACAGGGGCTGGGAGGCGGTAGATAGGGAGCACCTTTACAGCGTGCCTGAATTGCTACACTCAGGCATGACCGCTCCACATGCCTATCACCTTAAGCTTCAGGCACAGGGCCGCCTCGTGGTGCCCACAGACGTTCGCGCCGACCTGGGCGTCAAGGAAGGCGACGAGCTGATCCTGCTTAAAGACGGGAGCGGCTACCGCCTGACCAGTCGGCATTTGCTGGCGCTGGAGCTTCAGGGTAGCCTGAAGAAAACAGGCGAGGCCGCGCAGCGCGATCTGACACAGGAACTACTAGATGACCGCCGTGCCGAAGCCGCCCAGAAGGGCTGGTAAGCGGTTTGCTCCTTGATGCTTCGGCCCTGCTGGCTTACCTGACAGATGAACCCGGTACCGATGTGGTGCTGAACATCATTTCCAGGCAACCCTGTTGGGTCAGCAGCGTGACGTTGACCGAGGTCGAAGGCAAGCTGGTGGGGCGTGGTCAATTTACGCATGGACAGGTCCATGAGCGCTACATAAAACTGTTGTCATTGCTCACAGAAGTGCCGTTTGACGCGAGGTGCCGGGAGCGAGCGGTGTTCTACTACGCCCGCAAGTCGCCCTATAACCTGAGTCTGGGTGACGTGGCCTGCCTGGGCACGGCAGAAGCCCTGAGCATGGACGTACTGACGGCTGAACGCGGCTGGCAGGCGATCCCCGATCTACCCATCAAGGTAGAACTGATTCGGTAGATTCAGAAGTTCACCTGCTCAGGCTTCTGCCTGGGTGGGTCAGGGTAGCGGGGGCTGGGGGCGGCTGGAGTGCAATCGCCCGCCGCTCCCACTTTTTCACACACCCCTTTGTGTCAGACTTTACACATGGCAACCAACCTGCAAATCGACCCGGACCTGCTGGAGCAAGCCCTGAAAGTGAGCGGCCACCGCACCAAACGCGAAACCGTGACCGAGGCACTGACCGAGTATATTCAGCACCGCGAACAGCTCAAGATTCTGGACCTGTTCGGCACGGTGGACCCGGCAGATATGCTGACCGACGAGGAGATGCGGGCACAGCGGAAGCGGTCATGAGGTCGGGGTCCTGAAGGTTATCGTAGACAGCAACGTCTGGTTGGAAGCATTCAGGAAACGGGCGGGCGACCCCTCGCCGGAACTCAGGATGCTGAGTGACCTGATCCGGGACAACAGGGTACAGATGCTCGGCTGCATCCGCCAGGAAGTTTTGCAGGGCCTGGGGCGGCAGGAGGTCTTCGGGCGCATCCGGCAGAGTCTGCGGCCCCTGCCTGACCGGGAAATCACCGCGCTGGAATACGAACTGGCAGCAGAATTTTTCAACACCTGCCGCAGCAACGGGATTCAGGGCAGCAGCACGGATTTCCTGATCGCGGCATGCAGCGTGACGTTCGTATTGCCCATTCTGACCAAAGACAAAGATTTTGAGCGCTATACAGAACACCTGCCGCTCAAGCTGGTTCAGGTTCAACCCTAGCCCCCGCTTCTGTTTGGGCGGGTCGGGACGGCTGGGGGCTGGGGCGGTCAGTTCAGGGCCAGATGCTCCATGACCCTGGCGCTCAGCCCTGCCATCAGGTCATCCGGCACGAATCCCAGCCGACGAAGCACGCGGCTCAGGGCGACAGACCGAAGCTGCTCGACCTGCGCCTTGCTGTCTTCATCCAGACCGGTGCGCTGGTGCGGCAGCAACAACTGAAACGGATACACCCGCCCCAGGCTGGTGGTCAGCGGCACCACCGAGATGACCACGTTGTTGGCATTGGCCGCGTTGTTGGTCAATACCACGGCGGGCCGGGTAAAGTTGGCCTCGTTGTTGCGAGCCGGGCTGAAATCGATGAGCAGAATATCGCCGCGCCGGATCAGCCCTACTGCCACTTCTTGCCGCCCGGTTCTTCCAGACCTTCACCCGTTTCAAGGTCGACAAACTCACTCGAGCGGGCGTAGTCGGCGTAAGCCTCGGCCAGTTCCTTTTCCCGCAGGGCAATGACAGCATGCGCGACCGCTTCACTGCGGCTGCTGATCTGGTGCGTCTTCTGGTATTCCTCAAGGTAGTTTGCCAGGGTAGGTGGCAGGCTGACCGTGACCCGCTGGGTGGTGTCGTATGTCATAGATGCATACTACCACGCATACCGAGACGCATACGTATTTTGGTTGCATGATGCTGCTGCTTGGGCAGATCGAAATGGCGAACCCGCGCCGATTGTAGATACAGTATACACTTGACTCAGAGGTGAAGCCATGACACGGAGCAGGGTTTTCAAGAGCGGCAACAGTCAGGCGGTGCGGATTCCGCAGGAACTGGCCCTACCTTACGGTGAGGTCGAGATCGTGCGGCGCGGGCATGAGCTGGTGATCACACCGGTTCGCAAACAGGATGCACGGGCAATTTTTGACGCTCTGACCGCCTTCGAGGGAACATTCGAGCGAGAGCAGCCTGAAATGCAGGAGCGCGAGCCGATCCTGTGACGCTGAAACTTCGACCTGCTGCACCTCAGCTGTATCTGCTCGACACCAATATCTGCATTTTCGCCATGAACGAGCGGCCAGAAGGCATCTTCGGGCGGCTGGAACGCACCGTGGCGAGGGGTCATCTAATTGGAATGTCGAGCATCACCCTGCACGAACTCTGGTTCGGTGTCCACCGCAGCGCCCGCGTGGATTTCAATGCGGCCCGCCTGGACGCCTTCTGCGCCACCCTTGATGTCCACCTGTTCAACGGGGCTGCCGCTGAGTACGCGGGTCAATGCCGCGCCACCCTTGCCAGGGCAGGCACCCCCATCGGCCCCTATGACGTCCTGATCGCCGGACACGCCCTGGCCCTGAACGCCGTGCTCGTCACGAACAACACCGGCGAATTCGGGCGCGTGGAAGGGTTGAGCGTCGAAGACTGGACCGCGTAATTCAAGCGCTGGAGCGTCCTGCCGCCCCTGTCGCCACTAGCTGCGCCACCACCTCGGCCAGCGGTTTCGAGGTGTCGATTTCGACTGTGGCTGTGGCCCGCAGCAGCGGCTCGACAGTTTCCAGCTGCTCCAGCACCAGCTGCCGCTCGTCTGCGCTCTTGCCGTAGTTGTTGCTGGTACGCGTGGCGAGGCGGTGCAGCAGTAGCTCTCTGGGGGCGCTGAGCAGCACCACGGCGCTGAACTGCGGGTAGAACTTTCCCTGGTTGGACACGCAGCCCGACACGTACAGCGTGCCTTCGGTGTGACCTTCCAGCAGCGCGGCCATGCGGTCCCCTTTCCACACCCAGCCGGGGCCGTGCTCTGTCTGCGCCCACTCGCACCAGCCGTCTTCGTCGGTGTCTGTTACCCTGTGGCCCAGCCGCGCCAGCTCATGCAGGGCGCTGGACTTGCCGGTGGCCGACAGGCCGGTGATGAGGATGGCAGGCATGGAGACAGGGTAGCCGATTGGGGTTTGGGGCCAAGCTGAACCCATGTCACGCGCCAGCCAGATCACCGTCAGCCTTCCCGCCCCGCTGCTGGCGTTCGTGGACGAGTACGCCAGCCACCATCAGATGAACAGGAATGAAGTGATTGTGCAGGCGGTGAAAGTGTTTCAGGATGCCGGGCTGGCGCGTGCCCACCGGGAGTCTGGCCCGGAGATGCAGGCCCACCCCCTCTTTGATCTGGACAGCGGGCATGGGCTGGAGCGCGAAGACCGGCTTTGATAGGTTTCTGTTCTGCCGCCCAGCCTCACATTGCCGCGTCCGAGGCAAGACTATCTTCGGCCACATGAAGACGACACCGCAGGACAAAATAATCCTCGTGTTCGGCGCGACGGGCCAGCAGGGGGGTGCCGTGGCCGAGGCCCTGCGTTCGGACGGCTGGCAGGTGCGGGCGCTGGTCCGTGATCCGGCGAGCGAGAAGGCCGTGGCTCTGGCGGCGCGGGGCATCCAGCCTGTACACGGAGACCTCACCGACCTCCCCTCCATCCGGGCGGCCATGGCCGGTGCTTACGGCGTGTTCAGCGTCCAGCCCAGTTCGGGCCAGGGCGCGGCCTACGGCGTCACCGACGCCGACGAGGTCCGGTACGGCAAAGCGGTGGCCGATGTGGCCCTCGCCAGCGGTGTTCAGCATCTGGTGTACAGCTCCGCCAACGCTGCCGGGCCGACCCGGTCTGGCATGGGACACTTCGACAGCAAGGCTGAGATCGAGGAACACCTCGGCGGGCTGAGCCTCCGCAGCACCGTCATCAGGCCGAGCGCCTTCATGGAGATCCTGGCGCTGCCCGGCATGGGTCTGGATCAGGGCACCTTCTCGTTTTTTATGCGGCCAGATCAGGCGATGCAGTTTATTGCTGTTCAGGACATCGGGAAGATCGTGGCCGGCATCTTTGGTGACCCGGACAAGTTTGCTGGACAGACCCTCGAGATTGCCGGAGACGCGGTGACGGGCGCGCAGCTGGCCGGGAACTTCAGCCGGGCTGCCGGGCGGCCCATTGTTTATCAGCGCTTTCCAGATAGCCTGCTGCACGAGAACGCCTTCCTGGGTGGTCTGGCCGCCCTGGTCGATGAAGGCCGACTGGCAGGTAACGCCGATCTCGCCGCCCTGAGAGCAGACTTTCCCGGTTTGCTCACGCTGAACGACTGGCTTGAAGGGGCCGGCAAAACGGCGCTCCTGGCGGCCATGGAAGCTGGGGGCAGTGAAGTCGCGCTGAGGTAAAAGCCGTGAGCTGTTCGGGGCTGCCCTTCTGTCCCGCACGCCTCCGCCAGCCGCCACAGCCTGAGCCGGGATAAATAATTTTTGAAACCCGATGGGACCGCTATCAAACAAACTTGCATCTAAACAGAATAATGTAGAAATTTATAAGTATGCGGCAATTATGCTAAGTGGACAGA
>JANXWI010000161.1 GCA_025351205.1 Deinococcus sp. | reverse complement strand
CAACCCGCTCGACCACAGCCGGGTCACGGGCGGCAGCAGTTCGGGCGCGGCGGCCAGCGTGGCCCTGGGCTGCTGCGACTTCGCCCTGGGCACCGACACCGGCGGCAGCATCCGGGTTCCGGCGGCGTGGTGCGGCGTGGTCGGGTATAAACCGGGCAAGAATGATCCGCTCTGGCCGACAGAAGGCGTGCTGCCGCTGTCGCCCACCTGTGACCACGCCGGACCGCTGGCGCGCGACGTGGCAACCCTGGTGCGGGTGCAGGAGGCGCTGAGCGGGCAGCCCGTTCCGGTTCAGGACTGGCAGGGAATGCAGGTCGGCGTCTGGAACCCGGAAGGCTGGCTGGACGCTCAGGCCAGGGCGGCGCTTCTGGAGACGGCGCGGCTGCTGGAAACGTCGGGTGCCACGCTGCATCCCGTGACCCTGCCCGACATGCTGGACGCCTATTCGGACATTGTGCAGAGCGAGGCGGCGGCGGTCCATCAGGCGGCCCTGGCCCTGCCCGAGCCTGGATTCGGCGCGGGCACACTGGCCCTGCTGAGGCGCGGCGCGGGGCTGAGCGCTGAACAGGTGGCAGCGGCTCATACCAGACGTGACGCTTACCGAAAGCTGCTCGAAGATCAGATGCACGGCCTGGATGTGCTGCTGGCCCCCGCCGTGCCGAGCGCCGCGCCACTGAGCGGTCAGGATGACGTTCAGGCCGCAGAGGGAAGAGTGCCGCTGCGGATCGCCGTGCTGCGCCTGACCGTGCCCTTCAGCCTGCTGGGCTGGCCGGTGCTGACCCTCCCCTGCTCTACCCCGGACGGGCTGAGCGTGGGCGTGCAACTGGTGGGCCGTCCGGGCGACGACGCGCGGCTGCTGGGGCTGGGGCGCACCCTGGAAGCGCGGCGGGCTACCAGGACCGAATCACAGGACTCAGCCGATTCAAACCCCCGGCCCTTACGCTGACGCCATGAAACTGTCCTCTGTTGTCCGCAGGCTCGCGCCCGTGCTCGCCGCCCTCACGTCTGTTGCCAGTCCGGCTGCCAGCGCCGCCGCCATCTGGGCCGGGGCCGATGTGCGCACCACGGGCTACGGCGTGCGGGCGGGCGTGGCCCTGCTGCCCATTCCCATCGGCACCTTCGGCGTGGAAGGCGGGGCCGAGCGTGGCTATAACAGCGGCGCGGCCACCTTCAGCGCCGCCCTGACGCTGCGCGACCTGAACCTGCCCCTGACTGCGGTGGACGCCTTTGCCAGCGCCGGGGCCGAATTCGGTGACGCCACGCGCTTCTACGCCGAGGGCGGGCTGCGCGGCCCCCTGTTCGGGCCAGCGGGCTGGCGGGCGCACGTCCGGGCGCGTCAGGACGGCGTGTTCAGCGGCGGCGTGGGCATAGAACTCCGCTTCTGAGGGGCGGCTTTCCCGGTCTGTTCGGGTCACCCTTCAGAATACGTCGTGACCCCGATAATGCTGATAGGTTGGACGCCATACGGTTGTGTAGAATAAGAGTGTGCAGACGCCAGTGAAGGGTCGGCTGCCAGTTATTGTTTTGCGTCAGATGCCCGCCCCCGTACCCTGCCCGTAGCTGTGCCCTGGAGGATTCCCGATGTCACCCATTCCAACGGTTTTTATTCCGGCCCTGCTGTGCGACGAGAGGCTCTACACCGACGTGATCTCGGCCCTTGGTGACCAGATCGAGGCGCAGGTGCTGAGTTCGCCGCAGCCCACCTTCGCCGCCAGCATTGAGGACATTCTGGCCCGCGCTCCCGAGACGTTCGTGCTGGTCGGCACGTCTTACGGCGGCAATCTGGCCCTGGAACTGGCCCTGAGCGCCCCGGAGCGGGTGCGGGCCGTGTGGCTGATGGGCTGCGACCACAACGCGGCCCAGCCGGGTGGCCCCGACGTCGCCGCCGGCCTGGAAGCGACGCCGGACGCGGTGATCGAGATGCTTTCCGGCCTGGTAGTCCGCAAGGAAGACACGGTGGCCGCCGGAAAGTTCAGAGACATGGCTCACAAGGTCGGCGGCGCGGCGGGGGCGGCGCAGGCCCGCGCCAACGATGCGCGCGCGGACCTCACTGGCCGACTGAGCAAACTCACCATGCCCGCGCTGATCATGTTCGGCGAGGAAGACGCGCTCGTACCGGTGGCGACAGGCCAGGGTCTCGCCGCCGCCCTGCCCAACGCCCAGTTTCATCAGATCGACGCCTGCGGGCATCTGCCGACCCTGGAGCAACCAGCGCAGGCGGCGCAGCTGTTCGGCAACTTCCTGAACAGCAGGCTGTAGACCGTCAGCATCTGAGTACGTCCTCTCTCGCTTCTTGCCCAGAACGCACACGCGTATGGGGGCTGGGCGCTCCACTTGGTAAAGCTAAAGCTTTACAAGAAGATACTTAAAAATCCGGCCTTTCCGGGTTTCCGCTCAGGGAACCACCAGCCGCCCCTCTCCCGGATACTGCGCCAGCACGTCTACCCCGGCCTCGGCGGCCCGGTCCGGTTGCGTCAGGGCGACCACCGCGCCGCCGAAGCCCGCCCCGGTCATGCGGGCGCCGTAGACGAGCGGGTGCGCCTGGAGCAGCGCCACCAGCGCGTCCACCTGCGGGTGCGAGACCTCGTAATCGCCTTGCAGGCTCGTGTGTGAGGCGTTCATCAATTCACCAAAACGCGCCGCGTCGGCCTTCAGGGCCTCCAGCACGCGGGCATTTTCCGTCACCACGTGGCGGGCGCGGCGGTGCAGCAGCTCCGGCAGTACAGAAAGCTGGGCCACGTCCTGCACGTCGCGCAGTTGCGTCACGTCCAGCAGACGGCTGGCCTCTTCGACCTGGGCGCGGCGCTCGTTGTAGCCGCTCTCGGCCAGCCTGCGCGGCACACCGCTGTCAATGACCAGAATCTGCGCTGCCTGGTTCCGGGTCCCGGCGGGCAGCGGAAGCTTGCGCCTGTCCAGGCTGCGGGTGTCGAGAAACAGCATGTGTTCGGTGTCGGCCAGGCTGCTCGCCATCTGATCCATCACGCCGCACATCACGCCCACGTACTCGTGCTCGACCCTCTGGCCCAGCAGCGCCAGGTCCACGTCGTTCAGAGGCAGGGCGTACAGCAGCCGCAGGGCACGCAACGTCGCCAGTTCCAGCGCCGCGCTGCTCGACAACCCGCCCGCAGGCACGTCGGACCAGACCCAGATATCGTGGGCACCCGGCGCGCCCGACAGCCCCAGGCAGCCGGTCAGGTACGGCGCAAACCCCGTGCCGACTTCGCCCACCGGCACACTCAGGGTCTGGTTCAGATTGGCCGAATGCAGACGGTGCACGTTTCCGGCGCCTCTGCCGATCATGACGGTGGCCTGCTGAGGAATGGCCGCCGGCAGCACGAAGCCGCCCTGGTAGTCGGTGTGTTCGCCCAGCAGGTTGACCCGGCCCGGCGCCTTCGCCGTGGCCTGCGGCGCGTACCCGAACACGTCCAGAAAACTAGAGCTGTTCAAGGGTGATCTCCCGCAGTTCGGCAGCCTTCTGCTCGGGCAGCGCGTCGTTGGCGAACTCGCCCGCGCCCTGCTCGGTTCCGGCCAGATACTTCATGCGGCCCGGCGCCCGCAGGTACGGGTACAGCTCGATTCTCAGCGGCCATTCCGGGTAAGCGTGGCCGTCCACCGGGGCCTGCTGCACCGTCATCAGGTAGGGCATCCGCACGCCGAACAGCGCGTCTAACCGCCGCAGCGCGTCGTGCAGCACGGCGGCGAAGTCGTCGCGCTCGGCCCCACTCAGATCGCTCAGAAAGGGCACGGCGCGGGTCGGCAGCACCCAGGTCTCGTAGGTGTAGCGGGCAAACGGCGGCACCAGGCTCAGGGCGTGCGGACGCTCGCAGATCAGGCGCAGCCCGGCAAGGCGCTCCTGGGCCAAGAAGTCCTGCCCCCAGGGCCGCCCGGTGGCCTCCAGATGGCGGCGCATGTTTACCAGCGCCCTTTCCTGCACCGGCGGGATGTGGTCGTAGGCGTAGATCTGCCCGTGCGGATGGTGCAGCGTGACGCCCACCTCGACGCCCCGGTTCTCGAAGGGCAGCACGTACTGGATACGTTCGTCTGCGCCCAGCACGCTCGTCCGGTCGGCCCATACGTCGATCAGCAGGCGTATCTGCTCGGCGGGCAGGCTGGCGAGCGTGGCGCCTGGGTCCTGGGTGAACACCACCACCTCACAGCTTCCGACGCCCGCCTTCACCGGCACGCCCGGCACGTCTGCTGGCGTGGGCGCGTCCAGCGACAGGCTGGGGAAACGATTCTGGAACACCGCCATGTCGTACGCGCCCGGCGGCAGCTCGGTGGGATTGGCGGGGTCGGTGGTGGGGGCCAGCGGGTTGTAGCCCGGCGGCGGCAGAAAGGGGCGGCCCTGGCGGTGAGCGGCGTACATCACCCACTCGCCCCGCAGCGGGTGCCAGCGCAGCTGCGGCGTGGCGTGCACGGCGTCGCCGGGGCTGGGAATCGGGCCGTCCACCCGGATAGCCTCGCAGCTGCTGTACAGCGTCAGCCTGCGCCCGTCGGGTTTGAGGTAATCGGCCTTAATCATGCGCGTTCTCTCGGTAACCGTGCGCCGGAATGCCGCCTTCGGGCGCGTCGCCCAGGTTGAAGGTGCCGCGCGTGAAGTGGGTGGCGGCTCCGCCAAACGACGCGGCGAGGGTTGCGGGCCGGTCAGGTTTTGACAGCTCCAGGGCGCGGCGCAGCAGGGTCAGGCCGTCTTCATCCAGCATCTCTACCGGGTCGGAACTGGCCCGCAGGCCGCCCACCACGTCCAGCAGGCCGATCAAGGTGTGGCGCTCGGCGCTGCTCAGCAGGCTCAGCTCGCGGCGGGCGATCATCACGTCGGGGTCGGGCTGATACCAGGCGTGCTGATACCAGCGGCTCAGGGCGGTGTGAACGGCGTTGCGGGCCGAGGGGCCGGTGGCGTCTTGCAGCCACAGGCGCCGCGATTCGTCGTCCCACAGCGGGGCCACGTCGGGGCCGGTGCGCATGGCGTCGGCGTATCCGATGCTGCTCGCCAGCGGAGCGCCGCACAGCAGCAGGAAGGTCTCGTCGCCCGCCCCCTCACGCAGCGCCGCGAGGCCCATGCGGTAGGCCTCGGCCCGCGTTCTGGACGGGTCGTGACGCACGCCCGGCATGGCCCCGGCGAACAGAAAGTCGAGCTTGAGGTAGGTGTAGCCCCAGCCCACCACGGTGCGGGCCAGGTGGCGCAACCACTCCAGCACCTCCGGGTGGGTGGTGTCCAGGCCGTAGTACGGGCCGCCCCAGTTGTGCCCAATGGGCAGCGGCAGGCCGTCGTCACCGCGCAGCATCCAGTCCGGGTGCGCCCTGAACAGTTCGCTCTGCGGCCCGGCCAGGAAGGGGGCCAGCCAGATGCCAGCCGCGTAACCCAGCTTTCCCAGGCCCGCTGGCAGCTCGCGTGCGTGGCCGCCGAAGTGGGCCGAGGGCAGCGTCCAGTCGCCCAGGTCGGCCTGGAAGCCGTCGTCGAGCTGGAACACGTCGAAGGGCAACGCCTTGTCGCGGGCAAGCTGAGCGTTGTCCAGCATGTTCTCAAGCGTCACGCCCCGGTAATAGCTGTACCAGCTGCACCAGACACGCAACGGGGGCGGGGTGCGGGCCGCCATGTTCCGCCCGAGCTGCGCCGAGAGCTGTTCGAGCGTGGCAATCACGTCGGCGGTTTCGGTGAACACGACGGGTATGGCCGGGCCTTCCACCTGCAAGGTTACGGACACCTGTTCCCCGTCCGCCCTCGCCTCCCAGTGGGCGAAGCTGCGCGATTCGTCCAGGCTGTGGCCCACATAGCCGCCGCCGTCCGGGCAAATCAGCGCGATCAGGGTGTGGCTACGCCAGACGCCCACCTCACCGCTGGGCAGGGAGGCCGGGTCGTGGCCCTGCTGGTGCCTCCAGGCCATCAGCGGGACGGCCTGTTTTGCCGTCAGCGGTTGCAGCTCGGCCTCGCTCCACGACTGGAAGCCGTTGACCAGCACGCGGGTCTGCGCGGGGTTGAGGTCAAGCGTCCAGCTCTGGCCTGTACTCTGCTGCACATCGAAGTCAGTCATCCATGACCTCGAAGCTGACCGGGCCGAGCGTCTGCCCACCGTACTGCACCGGCTCCGCATTCCAGTTCTGCACCAGCGTTTTCCCGGCGCGGCGTGAGAGGCGCACCCCTTCCGGCAGCCGTTCCACGGGCAGCCCGGCAGCCCTCAGTTCACCCGCCAGCAGATGCTCGATCAGCTCCTCGCTGTGTGCCCCGATCACGGTCACGCTGCCGTGCCGGACCACGGCGGCCCTGCCGTGCTGCGGGCCATCGGTATAGCGGTAAACCACGTCGGCCCCGTGACGCTCCTCCAGCGCCCGGTAGCTCTCGGCCCAGGTATGCACCTCGCAGGCGTGGTCTGGACCCTGCACGCGCACGCTCAGGCCGGGGCGCAGGCTGTCGAAATTCAGCAGTTTGCTGCCCAGCAGCCCCGCCAGCACGCCCGGCTGACCGTCTTCCGGGGTGCGGCCCGAGGCGGTGCGGTACGCCGTGCGCGGCCCGAACACGATATGGGCATGCTGGGCCGCTTCTTCCAGATGCTCGGCCCGCTCCGGCGTCATCAGGGTCAGGGCCGGGGCCACGATCAGGGCGTAGCCGCTCAGGTCGGCGTCCGGGTGAACGATGTCCACGTCCTGCCCCAGCCCCCGCAGTGCGGCGTAGTACGTCACAGCCTGCGCCCAGTAGCTCAGGCTGGCGGCGTGCTTCTGAACGTCGTACAGCCACAGGCTCTCATAGTCGTGCAGCAGAGCGACTTTTGGCTGAACCGTTTTTGAATCGACTGCACCCAGCGGGAACTGCTCCAGCCTGAAACCCTCGATCTCGTGGTGGCCCCGGTCGGGCGTCTCGTCGTGGCGCAGCAGCCCCGAGTGCATCACCTCCTGGGCCATCGTTGCGGCCCGCCAGCGGAAGTAACTCACCACGTCGGCCCCGTGTGCCCAGGCCTGCATGGTCCACAGGCCCACCGCGCCGTCGGCGGGCAGCGGGTTGTACGGTGCCCAGTTGACCTGCCCGCACTGCTGCTCCATGACCCAGAAGGGCCTGTGCAGCAGCCCCCGGTACAGGTCGTGCTGGAAGCTGATGAAGTCCGGGTGCCCGGTGCGGGCATAGCGTGTTTTCAGGTCTTCACTGCCCCAGCCCGTAAAGAATTCAAGCATGCCGGTGGGGTAGTTGTCCCAGCTCACGAAGTCCAGGCCCTTTGCCACCTCGTAATGGTCGAAGCCCGACTCGAAAATCATGAAATTGTGCGTGACGAATCTATCCGGCGACAGCTCGCGCAGAATGGCGACCTGCTCGGATTGAAAGCTCTGCACGGTGTCGCTGGCGAAGCGGTAGAAGTCGAGCAGGTGCGAGGGGTTCACCTCGGTCACCAGCAGGTTGGGCGGCCTGATCTGATTCCATTCGCTGTAGTCCATGCTCCAGAAGGCGTTGCCCCAGGCGGTGTTGAGGGCTTCGAGCGTGCCGTACTTCGCCTCCAGCCAGCCGGGAAAGGCTGCCGCGCTGGCCCCGCCCCAGCTGCGGGCGGTGTCGTGGCAGCCGAACTCGTTGTCGGTCTGCCAGCCGGCCACGCCGGGGTGCTGTCCGTAGCGCTCGGCTAGAGCGTGCGTGATGCGCCGCGAGTGCTCACGGTACACCGGCGAGGCGAAATCGTAGTGCCGCCGCGAGCCGAAGTCGCGCACCTTCCCCTCTCTGTCCACCGGCAGAATCTCCGGATATCTGCGGGCCAGCCAGGCGGGTGGGGTGGCCGTGGGCGTGCACAGCACCACCTTCAGGCCCGCCGCTGCACTGGCCTCCACCGCCTCGTCGAGCCAGGCCCACTCATACTGGCCTTCACGCGGCTCCATCCTGGCCCAGGCGAATTCGGCAATCCGCACGTAGCTCAGGCCCAGTGCCTTCTGCTGCCGGGCGTAGTCTGCCCAGCGGTCTTTGGGCACATGTTCGGGGTAATCACAGACGGCCAGTTGCAGATGAGGATCGTTCACGCCAGAACTCCAGGGATAAAGCGCAAGAATTGAAAGACTTGAAAGTTTTGAAAACGCGTGGACATGGTAGCACCAGTGGCGAGTCAAGGCGCGGGCTTCTGGAGTGCAGAACACTGGGGCACTGAAATTAGACGCCTTCGGATGCTCGGCCCGTTCACCCCCTCCCAACCTCCCCAGTCAAGGGGGAGGGGCTAAAAGCCTAGAGGAGCGTCTGAGACAACCTGCTCTCCTCAGCCTTTGACGGCTCCGCTGGCCAGGCCGCCCTGCCAGTAGCGCCCGAGCGTCAGGAAGGCGATCAGCAGCGGCAGCACGCTGATCAGGGCGCCCAGCACGATGACGGTGTAGATGGGTTCCTGCCCACTGCTGGCACTGGTCTGGTTCCAGACCGACAGGCCGAGCGTGAGCGGATACAGGGTGTCGCTGTTGACTACCACCAGCGGCAGAAAGAAGTTGTTCCAGGCGCCCACAAAGGCGAACAGGCCCACCGTCACCAGCCCGCCGCGCACCAGCGGTAGACCGAGGCTCCAGAAGATGGTCTGCTCGCTGGCCCCGTCGATGCGGGCGGCCTCCATCAGCTCCTTTGGAAAACCCGCGTCCCAGAACAGGCGCATCAGGTACAGGCCAAAGGGGTTGACAAGCCCCGGCAAAATCACCGCCCAGTAGGTGTTGAGCAGCCCGGTCTTCTGCATCAGCAGGTAGATGGGCAGGGCCAGCGCGGTGCTGGGCACCATGATGGTCGCCAGGATCAGGGTGAACAGGCCACGCTTGGCAGCGAAGTCGAACTTCGAGAAGGCGTAGCCGGCCATCGCGCTGACCATCACGCTGCCCAGGGCGGTGGCCCCGGCGTAGATGACGCTGTTCAGCAGCCAGCGGCTGAAGATGCCGTCCTGGCGCGTGAACAGCGTGCGAACGTTTTCGAGCAGGTGGCTGGGCGCCGAGAACCACAGTCCGAAGGTGGAAAACAGCTGCCCGTTGTCCTTGAACATGGTGGTGATGACCCACCAAAGCGGCAGCAGGCAGTAGACGGTGAACACCGCCAGCAGCAGCCACTGGATCGGCGAAAAACTCTCCCGGCGTAACATCAGGTGTTCCCCTCTTCGGCGGCGAATCTCAGGAAAAAGCCGCTGAGCAGCAGCGTGAACACCGCCAGCAGCACCGCCAGCGCCGCGCCGTAGCCGAAATTGCTGTCGCGGGCCACCGTCAGGTACAGGTAGGTGTTGGGCGTGATGTTGTCGGGCACGTAGCCCAGGGGCCGCAGCACGAAGGGTTCGCTGAAGATCTGCATGGTCCCGATAATCGAGAAGATGGTGGTCAGCGTGAGGGTCGGGCGCAGCAGCGGCAGCTTGACGTAGCGGGCCAGCTGCCAGTTGCTCGCGCCGTCGATACGGGCCGCCTCGTAGATGTCTGTCGGCACGTTCTGCAACGCGGCGTACAGCGTGATCATGTTGTAGCCGGTCCAGGTCCAGGTGACGATGTTGCCGATGGAAAACAAGATCAGCTGGCTCGACAGAAAGTCGGTCTTCAGGCCGCTGATCTGATTGAAGGGCGAGAGGTTCTTGCTGTACAGGTAACCCCACAGCAGGCCCGCGATCACACTGGGCACGGTGTAGGGCAGGTAAAAGGCAGTACGGAAGAACTTGCTGGCCGAACCCTTGGCCGCGTCGAGGATCAGGGCCATGGCGGTGGCCAGCAGCAGCATCAGCGGAATCTGCACCACGCCGAACAGCAGAATGTGGGCCAGCGACTGGAGAAAATCGCTGTCCTGAAAGGCGCGCACATAGTTGGACAGCCCGCCGAACACCTCTCTGGCCGGGCCGACCCCCACGCGCTTCTTGATGAACAGGCTGAGATACACGGCGTAGCCGACCGGGGCGATAAAAAAGGCCACGAAGGCCGCCAGGAAGGGGGCCAGAAAAAACCAGGGGGTGGCCCGCCCGGCGCGTCTCGATTTGGGTCTGGGTGAAGCGGCCTGCGCGGTGACAGGAACAGCGGTATTGGCAGTCATGGGTGATACCCCTTCCGGAAAATTCCGTGCTGTGTTCGGAATTTTTTGAGCGGAGCGAATGCGGCCCTGTGCGGGTTTCGGGAATTGGAGAAACAGCCGGTGCGGTCCCGGGTGTTGCGGAAATGGACGGAACCCGTATGAGTCCTCTCGGGGACCAGCAGGCGCGGCTCTGTGTGGCCTGCCCTGTGAACTTCAGGACGTCTGTAAATTCAGGACGCCGGGGCGGAAGGGGCATTCCCCTCCACCCCGGCGTGTCAGACAGGTCCCGTCCTTACCTGACGGTGTAGCCTTCCTTCTTGGCGTTGGCCAGCGTCTCGGCCTGCCAGGCGTCGAGCGCCTGATCGGGCGTCAGCTTGCCCTTGATCATCAGGTCGATCTGCTTGTTGTAGTTGTCGTTGGCAAAGGGGAACCACGGTGCCCACTGGAAGTTGACGTTCACGCCCTTGCTGGCCTGGGCGTACACCGCACTGATGTTCTGGCCGCCGAAGAACTTGCTGGGGTTCTTGCTGGTGTCGTTCAGGGCGGGCAGACCCAGGCCCGCCGACGAGGCCGGGAACAGGCCGCCGTTGTTCCAGTTCTCGGTGATGGCCGTGCCGCTCAGGTTAAGCCACAGCGCGAACAGCGTGGCCTCCTTGGGGTTCTTGGACTGGGTGGTCACGACGTTGCTGCTGCCGCCCCAGTTGCCGCTCTTGATGGCGCTGCCCGCCGTCCACTGGGGCAGGGCCGCCGCGCGCCACAGGCCCGCCGACTTGTCTTTCATGCTGCCCGCGTAGCCGCCCGGTCCCCAGGCCGCCTCGAAGTTGCTGGCCACGGTTCCGGCCCCGGTGGCGTTCCAGTAGTCGGCGCTGAAGGCCCCGATGGTGCTCACGTCGCCCTTCTTGATCATGTCGTTCCAGTAGTTCAGCACCTTCTTGGCCGACGCATTGTTGAGCGTCTGCACCCAGCCGTCGCCGTCACGCTTGAAGAACTGCCCGCCGTCAGCCCAGGCCAGCGCCATGAACCACGGCGCAAAGGTGGCGTAAAAGTTGCCCAGCTTGACCTTGCCTGCACTCTTCTGGTTCACGGCGCTGGCGGCGCTGGCGTACTGCGCCCAGGTCTTGGGCACGGTCACGCCGTACTTGGTCAGCACGTCGCTGCGGTACACCATGGCAAAGGGGCCGGTGTCCTGCGGAATGGCGTAGACCGCCTTGCCCTCGGGGCTGACCTGTCCCCAGGTCCAGGGCACGAAGTACTTCTTGTAGTCGCCCGCGCCGTACTTGCTCAGGTCGGCCAGGCCGCCGGTATCGGCAAACGACGGCAGGAAGCCGTACTCGATCTGCGCCACGTCTGGGGCGCCGCTGCCCGCCTTGAGGGCCGTTTGCAGCTTGGTGTAGGTGGCCGGGCCGCCGCCCAGGTTGAGAATCTTGATGTTGATGTCGGGGTACGCCTTGGTGAAGGACGCCACCGTCTTGTCGAGGCCGGGCACCCACGACCAGACTTCCAGCGTGACCTTCTTGCCAGCCTCGGCCTTGGGAAAGGCGGGGTCAGCGGCATAGGAGACGCTCAGCGCGGAAAGACCGAGGGCCAGAGTAACGTACAGTGCGGCTTTTTTCATGATTCCTCCGTGGGAAACAGGGTAAGGATAAAACAGGGTAAGGATAGAGGTGGGGCGGAAATATCTGGTCGGAGTGCGCTTCAGATCAGATCGAGTTGGATTCCTTGAGTTCAGTCGAGCGGAGTGGGAAGCGGTCAAGCGCCTGCGGGGCGCTGTTCTGAACGAGGCGGCAGAAACGTGACGGTGGCTGCACACTCCCTGCATCCCTATACATGGAGCAGAACCGTCTCAGACCGCGCGGATGTCGGCCAGTTCGGGCAGGAGGGAACTCAGCTGCTCGCTGCTGGCCTGCCGCCCGGTGATGAGGGTGCTCACGCCCGAGAGCGGCAGCAGGTGTGCCCGCGACACCACGCCCAGTTTGCTCTGGTCAGCCACCACCACCACCGCCGAGGCGTACTCGGCCATGCGGGTCTTGACCTCGGCCTCGTCGAAATTGGCGTTGGTCACGCCGTGCTGGGCGTGAACGCCGTTGCAGCCCAGAAACAGGATGTCGGCGCGGATACGGCCCAGCAGTTCCAGGGCGTAGGGCGAAACCAGACTGTGCTGGAGCCGCCGCAGACTTCCGCCCGTCACGATGATGTGCAGCCCTGGCAGCCGCTCCAGTTCCAGCGCGATGTTCAGGCCGTTGGTCACGACGGTGACGCCGCGCAGGCTGGGCGACAGGTGGCGGGCGATCTCGGTGGTGGTGCTGCCCACGTCCAGAAACACGGTCTGACCGTCCTGCACCATGCCAGCGGCGGCCTCACCGATGCGGCGCTTGACCGACGCCTGCTGCTTGCTGCTTTCCTCCAGGGGCCGCTCGGAAATGCACAGCGGACGGGCCACCCCGCCGCGTGTGCGCCGCACCAGACCGGTCTGAGCCAGGCTGTTCAGGTCGCTCCGCACCGTGACTTCCGAAACACCCAGAAGTTTCGAAAGCTCGCTGACCGAGGCACTGTCACGTTCGCCCAGCACAGAAATAATCTCGTTGTGACGGGTCTTCTGCACCCTCACTGCCCCCTTTAGACTTTTGTTGCTTTCGTAATTTACGATTTCATTTTACAAAAGTCAAGGGGCCGTGAACACATGTTCACCACGGGGGTTCAGGGGTGTTCAAAAAGTGGAGGCGACCCATTCGGACCGCCTCTGTTACATGCCACTCACACGGCTCAGGCCACCGAACCCGTCTGCCAGTGCCGCTCCGAACATGGGTGCCCCGGCGGTGGCCATAAGCCCCGGGGTTACGGGGTTACTTCGCGTCCACCAGCTCCACGTCGAAAATGAGGGTCGCGCCGCCGGGAATCACGCCGGGGATGCCGCGCTCGCCGTAGCCCATGCTGGCAGGGATGGTCAGCTTTGCCCTGTCACCCACTTTAAGCTGCGAAATCCCCTCGTCCCAGCCGGAGATGACGTGGCCCTGGCCCAACGGGAACTCGATGGGTTCGCCCCGGTCACGGCTGGAATCGAACTTGGTGCCGTTTTCCAGCGTTCCGGTGTAATGCACCTTGACCGTCTGGCCTTTGACCGCCTGTGCGCCTGTGCCTTCAACGTACTTCTCGACCTTCAGT
>JANXWI010000134.1 GCA_025351205.1 Deinococcus sp. | reverse complement strand
GCTGGGCACCTCGCGCAGCTCGGCCTCGGCCACCGCCTCCAGCCCCTTCAGGGCCTCCATCTCGAAATTCTGGTAGCGCAGCGGCGCCCGTCTGGGCCTGGCGCTGCGGGAGCCGGATTTGCCAGCCCCCGATTTGCCAGCCCCCGTTTTACTGGAGCTGGATTTACTGCTGCTGGACGAATCTGTTCTGGGGCGGCTGGGGCGAGACATAAGTAGAGAGTATAGCGCGGCGATGGGGGGCGTCCGGTTGCCGAAGATGCCTGTAGATTCACTCTGCCTGGAAGGTAGGGCCACCCGCTGTACATGAGAAACCTCTGTCCAAGGTGTTTCTATCGCCGCTCATGCGTGTGCGCTAGCCTGGAGGCATGACGCCGGACGCTCCCACCCCCCAGCCGGACGCCACGCTGCCAAACCCTACGTTGCCAAACCCTACGCTGCCAAACGCCACGCTGCCGAACGCGCCTCAGCCGGACAGGCTTCAGGCCGGATCTGAACCTGGACAGCCCGGGTCCGCCGAGCGCGAGGCCCGCCTGAAGAGCGCGCAGACGCACGACACCGAGCTGCGCGAGGCCCTCTACACCCGCAAATTGCTGCTCGCCCTTCTCAGCACGCTGCAACACAAGGGCGTGCTGACCCCCGGCGAGACCGACACCCTGCTGGTGGCCGCCCGCCGCGCCACCGACGCCAGTTTCACGCCCAGCGTGGCGGTGCGCTCCGAGTTTCCGGCACCCGAACCCCTGCCCACCTCCGGCTGGGTGCGCCGCGAACTCAAGCCGCCGCCGGTGTTCGACATCCAGATCGACTGAGGACCAGATCGGCTGAGGAGACGCGCCCGGGTGCCCTGAATACTCAGCGTAGCCGCAACGACTGTATAACGCTGTCGAGCAGAAGTACCTGAGCAGAGCGCGAATTCGCGTCAAGCTGTTCCTGGAGCGACTCTGTATAAGGACCGTAACTTGAGGACGTGAAAGGTTGATACTGCCAGTAGGGATAGTTCTTCAGGATCTGCGCTGTGGTCTTGATACCGCTGGGCAGCACAGGCGCAGAAAACGCCACATAAAACTTCCCGTCGGCGCTCAGGCCCTGGAAGGTGTAGGCGGTGGCCTCCGCTGGAAGGTAACCGATGTCTCCGGCCCGAATGACCAGGTAGCGTATTCCACGTATTCCGCCGGGCAAAACCATCTTTTTAACGGCTCCAGCTGTAGCCTGAGACAGATGATCGGACATGATGTAAGGCAGGCTGGGTGCGGGAGTCCCCAGCGCGTGCCTGTGAAAGGGAGTCAGCGTGACCGGGTTCAGGGTTCCGGCATTGATGGCCCGTAGCGCCTCGATGCACTTTCTGCGAAGGTTTGAGCCGTCGCCGGGTTTTGCCGTGAGCAGGGTCGTCACGGACAACACCTGAAGCTGCGCCTCTGGAGCCGGATAATGAAACGGGCTGAACAGCGCAGCCTGGTTCACTTCGGGCCCCGGCAGCACCGGGCTGGGGCTGAACCGGGCGTCCAGATAAGCCGGATAAACGTCCCGATCAGCCAGGGTACGGCTGGGCACAATGGCGACGTGGGGCGGTCCGATTCGCAACAGTGAGGTGTTCAGGCTGATTTTCGGAAAGACCGTCTGAGCAGGCCTGTACCCGTCAGCCAGCGCGGCACACAGCAGGGCGGGCAACAGAAGAACAGGCCAGCGGGGCGGCTTCATAGCCTCATTTTACGAAATTGTTCGGCAGACATGTGGCTGTTCGGCTCACTTGGCTCTGTTCACTCGGCCCCAGCCAGCTGGCTCGCGCGCCATCTGCCCGGCCTTTCCTGATTTACCGGGGCTGCTCTACACTGCGGCCATTCCAGCACCGCAACACAGGAGAACACCGTGGATTTCACGCTGCCCAGCGATTTACAGGAAATACAGACCACCATCCGCAACTTCGTGCTGAACGTCGTGGAGCCGCGCGCTCACGAGATAGAGGAAAGCAACAGCGTTCCACCCGAGCTGATAAAGCAGGCGGCGGGCCTGGGGCTGTTCGGCCTGAGCATCCCGGAGGAATACGGCGGCGTCGGCCTGAACACGCTGGGCCGCTGCGCCGCCTACGAGGCGTTGGGCCAGGGCCACATGGGCTTCGGCGGTATGGTCAGCGCCCACGCCAGCATCGGGACCTCGGGGCTGGTGCGGCTGGGAAGTGTTGAGCAGAAGCAGAAGTACCTGCCGGGCATGGCGTCGGGCGAGATGATCGCCGGCTTTGCCATCACCGAGCCGACCAGCGGCAGCGACGCGGCCAACATCCGCACCAGGGCCGTGCTGCACGGTGAACAGTGGGTCCTGAACGGCACCAAGCACTACATCAGCAACGCGCCCATCGCGGGTCTGCTGACCGTGATTGCCATCACCGACGCGAGCAAGGGCAGCAGGGGCATGAGCGCCTTTCTGGTGCCGATGGACACGCCCGGCGTCACGGTGGGCAAGATCGACGAGAAGATGGGTCAGAAGGGGTCCTTGAGCGCCGAGGTGATCTTCAACGACGCCGCCCTGCCCGCAGACTCGCTACTGGGGCCGCGCGATTTGGGCTACCGCGAGGCCCTGAGCATCCTGACCAACGGGCGGGTGGGCATCGCCGCCCGCAGCACCGGGGCCATGCAGCGGCTGCTCGACCTGTGCGTCGCGCACGCCAAGAGCCGTGAGCAGTTCGGCAGGCCCATCGCCGAGTTCCAGGCGGTGCAGTTCATGCTGGCCGAGATGGAGATCGACATTCAGACCAGCCGCGTGCTGTGGCAGAAGGTCGCCTGGATGGTCGATCAGGGCCAGGACGTGCGGCGCATGGCGAGCGTGGCGAAATACCACGCCACCGAGGCGCTTTCCCGCGTGGCAGACAGGGCCGTGCAGGTGGCGGGCGGCATGGGCTACATGAAGGAGTACCCCATCGAGCGCTTCTACCGCGACCAGCGCCTGCTGCGCATCTACGAGGGCACCAGCGAGATTCAGAAGGTGATCATCGCGGGCGATCTGCTGAGGTAGGCGCCCAGAGGCAGGGGGCAATGCACGGGGGGCAGGGGCCAATGTACAGGGCGGCTGATCCTGGGCGCCGGCTTCCTGACTGTATATTCATGTACCGGGCGCAAAAAGCCCTGGCATCCTGCGCCCAGTGGGGGTTATTGACACCCTGCCCCCTGCATGCCATCCTGACCCACTGCAACTGACAACAAATGTTTGGCCGCCTGTCTGGCGTCCAGCGGTTCTGTATCCGGCGGCGCTCTCACCACCTTCGTCTCTCGTCTGTCCTGTACCCGATTCGTACTGCTCTGGTCGCCACACAGGTTCCGTCCGCTCTGGGCCTCATTTTCCGGGGTCTGAACATCTACTTCTGGAGGATCTCATGAAAAAAGCCCCTGCACTTCTGCTCTCCCTCGCCGCCCTGGCCCTGGCCGCTTCCGCCCAGGCCAAGGTGGTCAACATCGGCTACTCCGGCCCGCTCTCGGGCGGCGCTGCGTCCTACGGTAAGGATGTCCAGAGCGGCATTCTGATGGCCATCGACGAGATCAACGCGGCGGGCGGCGTGACCGTCAAGGGCGAGAAAGTGACCTTCAACCTCGTCTCGCTCGACGATCGCTACCTGCCCAACGAGACGGCCACCAACGTCAAGCGCCTGACCTCGCAGGGCATCAGCACCATCTTCGTGCCGCACGCGGGCGGCATCCTGACGGTGCAGCCGCTGACCAACAAGGACCCCAACTTCCTGCTGGTGGCCTACAGCTCGGAACCCAAGATCTTGCAGGCCAACAATCCCCTGACGCTGATGCTGCCTCCCCGCTACGACAACTACGTGGCCCCGTTTGTCAAGCAGGAGATCGCCTCTTTTGGCAAGAAACTGGGCATGGTCGGCACCACCAGCGCCTACGGCAAGGCCTGGGGCGAGGCGGTCAGCGCCGAATGGACCAAGCAGGGCGGCACGGTGGGCACCAACAACGGCGTGGACTACAACACCACCGTGGACTACTCCAGCGCTGTGACCAAGGCCCTGGCCGACAAGCCCGACGTGCTGTTCATCGGTGGTCCCAGCCAGCCCACCGCGCTGGTGATCAAGGCCGCCCGTGAGCAGGGCTTCAAGGGCGGCTTCATCGTCATGGACCAGGCCAAGTTTGAGCAGATGAACCAGGTCGTGCCCCAGGCATACCTGAACGGGGCCGTGGGCGTGCTGCCCATCGCGCAGTTTCCCGGCACGCAGGTGTTCGTGAACCAGTATTCCCGCAAGTACAAGAAGATTCCTACCAGCGAGGCGGCCCTGAACTACATGGGCATGAACATCATTTCTGCGGCGATGGTGGCTGCCGGAACCACCGACGACGCCGTGGCGATCCGCGCCAAGGTGGGGGCCGCCGCCGCTGGCCTGCCGCGCGGCAAGGCGATCTTCAGTATCAAGGGCGTGACCGAACAGGGCCACGTGGACGCCGACGTGCTGGCCGCCTACCTGAAAGACGGCAACTTCACCAAACTGCGCCTGGCCGCGACCCTGCTCAAGTAAGCCGCGCCGTGCTCAGCCCCCCTCTTTGACTGCTTCTCCGCGCTCCTCCGATGTCCCGGGGAGCGCGTTGTCGTTGCCGCGTTGTCGGCATGCAGGACCGAAAGGGGTATCCGAGCGGGTATGCTTGACCCTCACAGGTCAGCAGTCCGGGTCCAGTTAATTTCAGAAGTCCAACCCAGTTTTCGCCAGTCCAGTTTTTGGAGGCCCACCACGTGATTATTTTTTTGCAGCAACTCTTAAATGCCCTGGCGCTCGGCGGGGTCTACAGCCTCGTGGCGCTGGGCCTGACGCTGGTGTACGGCGTCATGAAGATTCCCAATTTTGCACACGGCGGCCTGTATATGGTGGGCGCGTACGTCACCTGGGCGCTGCTGACCAACCTCGGTGTGCCGTACGTTCTGGCGCTGGGGCTGTCGGCGCTCACGCTGGGGCTGGTGGCCATGCTGCTGGAGCGCGCGGTGTTCTATCCGCTGCGGGCCGCGCCGGGCATTCATCCGATGATCGCGGCCATCGGCGTGCTGTTCTTTCTGGAGGCTGTGATCGCGCACCCGCAGGTGTTCGGGGCCGATTTCAAGATTCTGCCCTCGCCCGTCACCGGCATCGTGAATGTTGGCGGCGTCAGCATCACGGCGCAGCGGCTGCTGATCATCGGGGCGTCGCTGGTCGTCATGCTGGCGCTGTTCTACTTCCTGAAGCGCACCACCACCGGGGCCACCATCGAGGCGATGGCCCAGAACCGCGAGGGGGCGCGGTTAGTCGGCATCAACGTCAGCCGGGTGGCGTCTCTGACCTTCTTCATCTCGGGGGCGCTGGCTGCGGTGGCCACCAGCCTGTACGCGCCGACCAGTCTGGTGTCGCCCAGCATGGGTGAGGTGATGAACCTCAAGGTTTTTGCGATCATCGTGCTGGGCGGCATGGGCAGCGTGCCGGGGGCCATCGTGGGGGCCTTTCTGCTGGCCTTTGCCGAGACCTTCGGCGGCGTGTTCGTGGGCAGTAACTTTGCCGACGT
>JANXWI010000077.1 GCA_025351205.1 Deinococcus sp. | reverse complement strand
GAGGTCGTCATGAGCGGCTATCTGCTGCTGCGTGGCCTGGGGCGCGGCAACACCTCACGGGTCTACCTGGCCGAGAAGGTGGCGCTGGCCGCCCCCACCCCCACCGGCACTGCGCCGACCTCCCATGCGCCTACCCCCTCTGTGGCGGTGCGGGCGGGCACGCGCGTGGCCCTCAAGGTGCCTCTGCCTGCCACGCTGGCCGATCAGGGGGCAGCCGAGAGGTTTGCCAACGAGGTGCGGCTGACCCTGCAATTCCGGCATCCGCACCTGGTGGCCGGACTGGACGGCACGGCCTTTGGCCCGGGCACCTTCCTGGCCATGCACCACTACCAGGGCGGCACGCTGGCCCGCCAGCTCTCACAGGGTCCGCTGTCCCTGAACGCGGCCTTGCAGGTGCTGGCCGACGTGGCCTCGGGCATGGCCTACCTGCACCGTGCCGGGGCGGTGCATCAGGACGTGAAGACCCAGAACGTGTACCTGGAAGAGGGAGAGGTGGCCGGGGTCCACCGCGCGGCCCTGGGCGACTTCGGCAGCACCTATTTCGAGGCGCAGGGCGGACAGGTCTCGGGCAGCCCCTTCTACATGGCCCCGGAGGTGTATCAGGGTGAGATGACCGGGCCGCCCAGCGACGTGTACAGCTTCGGGGTGCTGGCCTACGAACTGCTCAGCGGCGAACGCCCGCACCTGGGCGACAGCTACGAGAGCCTGATGGTCTCGCACCTGACCCACTTCGCGCCGCCCCTGAACATCGGCGGGCTGCCCAGGAATCTGGCGCGGCTGCTGGAAACCGCCCTGGCCAAGCGTCCGGGGGACAGACCGCCGAGTGCCAGGCTGCGCCGCGCCCTGCTGGAAAGCCTGGGCCACCCCGACGAGGCCCAGCCCGAATTTGAGACACAGACGGGTACCACGGAGCGAGCGGCGAGCGGAACTGCGTCCGGCACAGACCGTTCCAGCGTCGGGCGGCATGGCCCGGACGCCTCGGTGCAGCGTTCAGCAAAGCAGACCGGCGCGCTTCCCTCGCCCGCCTCGCCGCCCCAGCCTGCCTCCGCGAAGCGCGGCTGGAATCCGTTCAAGAAGAAGTAACGGGCGCGTCTGCGGCGCTCAGCGCCTCCAGGCCACCCTCAAAACCAGCCAGGCGCGGCCAGAGCGGCGAGAACGGCTGACTGGCGGTGACCTCGTTGGGCACCACCACCACCCGCAGCCCCGCCGCCGCCGCCGCCGTGGCCCCGTTGAGCGAGTCTTCGACGGCCAGGCACTCTGCCGGGGCCAGCCCCAGGCGGGCGCAGGTCAGCAGGTACAGCTCCGGGTCGGGCTTGACGCGGGTCACGTCGTCACGAGTGGCCGTGACCTCAAAGACCCCTTCCAGGCCGTGCTGCGCCAGCCAGGGGTCGATCCAGGTGTGCGAACTGCTGGTACACAGCGCCAGCCGCAGCCCCGCTGCCTGGGCCTGATGCAGCACCGCCCGGACACCGGGGCGCAGATCGGCGGCTGAAATGTCGGCGTGAATCTGGGCGTGCAGCTCGGCGTAGACCTGTTCGCGCCGTTCCTGCACCTCGGCGGGCAGCCCCAGCCAGGGGTCGAAGGCGTTCCAGGTGCCGATGCCCTGCTGCCAGTCGCTGAGCGCCAGCGAGCGGCCATGCTGCACGTACAGCGCCTCCCAGCGCCGAAATTCCAGCGTTTCGGTGTCCAGAATGGTGCCGTCGAAATCGAAAACCAGGGCGCGGAGCATACGGTCAGTGTAGAGGTCAGGGCGAAACCAGGGCGCGGCCCAGACGGCATTCATCTGCGACGTTCATCCGGGAGGCCGCGCTAGCCTGGGCCATGCCCGCTGTATCCTCCGCTGATCTGGCCGCCAGCCTGACCCTGATCCTGGCCCGCACGCTGACCCTCGACCCGCACCGACCCACAGCAGAGGCGGTGCTGGTGGGCGCGGGCCGGGTGCTGGCGGTGGGCAGCCGTGAAGACCTGGCCGCCCTGGCACCGGGGGCAGCCGTGCAGGACCACCGGGGCCTGACCCTGACGCCGGGGCTGGCCGACGCCCACATTCACCTGGTGGGCTACGGGTTCTCGCTCTCACAGCTCTCTCTGCACGGGGTGAGCAGCGTGGCCGAGCTTCAGCGGCGGCTGGCCGAACGTGCCGCCTCGCTGCCCGCCGGAAGCTGGATCCAGGGCGGCGGCTTTCTGCTGAGCGAGATGGGCCTGAGCGGCTTCCCGGAAGGCGGGCTGCTGGACGCGGTCAGCCCCGGGCATCCCGTACTTCTGTACTCGCGCGACCTGCATCTGGCCTGGGTCAATACGGCGGCGCTGGCCCGGGCGAACATCCATGCGGGCACGCCCGACCCGCAGGGCGGCCAGATCGTGCGGGACAGCGCCGGGCAGCCCACCGGCGTCCTGCTGGAAAACGCCTGCGACCTCGTGGCGGCCTGTCTCCCCTCCCCCACGCCCGCCCAGACGCTTCAGGCCGCACGCCAGGGCGCACACGACCTGGCCGCGCGGGGCTACGTCTCGGCGCACACCATGGCCTTCGAGGGACCGGACGCGCCCCGCGCCCTGGCGACCCTGGCGGCCCAGAATGAACTGCCACTCCGCATCTGGGCCTGCCTGCCGCACGAGCGCCTGCATCTGGCCCGCGAGCTGGGCCTGGGGCCGGGCAGCGGCGGGCTGTTTCAGTTCGGCGGGGTCAAGTTCTTTGCCGACGGGGCGCTGGGCAGCCGCACGGCCTGGCTGCACGCGCCGGGCTTTGCAGACGGCAGCGGCACGGGCATCGCGCTCGACTCGCCCCAGAGTATCCGCGAACTGGGCCGGGAGGCGCTGGAACTGGGTCTCACGCCCGTGACGCACGCCATCGGGGACCGGGCCAACACCGAGGTGCTGGACGCCTACGACGCCCTGCGTGAAGAGGCTGCCGCCAGGGGCATCCGGCTGCGGATCGAACACGCCCAGCACCTGCGGGCACAGGACATTGCACGCTTCGCGGGCCTGACCGTCAGCGCCCAGCCGATTCACCTCCAGGCCGACGGAGCGATGATCCGGACGCTGCTGCCGGGGCTGGAGGCCACCAGCTACGCCTTCGCCGCGCTGAAACGGGCCGGGGCGCTGCTGGCCTTCGGTTCCGACGCCCCGGTGGCCCCGCCCGACGTGCAGGCCGGATTCCGGGCCGCCCTGACCCGCTTAAGTGACGACGGCCTGCCGCTGGCCTCCGGCGAGGCCCTGAGTCTGGGTGAGGTGCTGCACGCTTTCACGCGCGGCCCGGCGCTGGCGGCTGGCTGGGCGGACGAAGGCCACATTGTTCCGGGAGCGCGGGCGGCGTTCACCCTCTGGGACGTGCTGGAGGGGCCGGATGAGGTCGGGGCGTACAAAATCGGGGCGTGCCGGGCACTGGTGTTTTAGAGCGTAAGGACTTGAGGCCACTGGTCGGTGGTCTGGACAGTGTTCCAAACCTCATTCATCAGAATCGGGAAAACGTTGGCACGAACGCTCGGTCCGCCCACTGCCTCTCTTCGAGCGACCAATCGGCGTAACGTCCCCTGGGGCGCTGTTCACGTCAAGAAGACAGCGCGCCCGTTCACTACGACGGAGGGGCTAAATACACTGTCGTTTACCTGTGCTGAATGTTGCGTTGCGATTTGGGAACTGCCCGCACCACCGATTGATGCGCCTGAGTTTCGACCCCCCGCTCACACCCCGAGTTCGAGCTGCACCGTCACGGTGTCGCCTTCCCCGACATGCTCGGCCTGCCGGACGCTCGCCCTGACCGGCACGAGGTAGCCGCCGTCTTTGGGGAACAGCGAGGTCTTCCACCCGGTTTCTCCGATCCGGGCGCGAACGGGAATCATGCCCCAGCCGTAGGTGACGAGCCGCGACGCCTCTTTCAGATCGTGGCCCTGCTCCGGCGGAACACGCACGAAAAAGTGCGGCGCAGGGCCGCGCCAGTACCAGATTTCCCCGCTGAACTCCAGACGCATCTGAAATCAGGGTAGCGCGGCGCACTCATGTTAAACTGCCGGTATGCAGCCGTGTGCCCCCACCCCGCGAATGATGGAGCGAATGCCTCCTGGCGCGTGACCGTGACGGTTCGGCCTGGGGCGCTTCGAGTTGCGCCCTGTTTTTTTGCCCATTGAAGACCTGAATTTTGATGCTCGGAGGAATTGTCCCATGTCACACTCCAATGAAACCCAATCCGGAACACCCCAGACCAAAGAAATCCTGCTCAGAGAACCTTTCTACATCACCACCGCCATCGATTACGCCAACGGAGTGCCGCACATCGGGCACGTCTTCGAGAAGATTCTGACCGACACGCTGGCCCGCTATCACCGGCTGGCCGGGTACGAGGTCTACTTCCAGACCGGCACCGACGAACACGGCGAGAAGATCGCCAAGGCGGCGGCCAAAGCCGGGCAGACGCCGCAGAGCTTCGTGGACGACCTGAGCACCAACGCCTTCAAGGGCCTCTGGGACCGGCTGGAGATCG
>JANXWI010000061.1 GCA_025351205.1 Deinococcus sp. | reverse complement strand
GGCGCGCTGCTGGGCGGCACGCTGCTCCAGGGATTAACCGGCCTGGCGCTGGAGATCGTGCTGTCGTTCGGGGCCGCAGCCCTGCTGTACCTCGTCACCGAAGAACTGCTGACCGAGGCGCACGAAGTCAAGGAGACGCCGCTGATCACGGCGGCCTTCTTCGCGGGCTTCGTACTGCTGTACCTGATCGAACTTTCCACCTGAACGAGGTATCCCTATGACACACGACCACGCCGGGCACTCGCACGGGCACGGCCACAACCACGCCCCCGCCGATTTCGGACGGGCCTTCCTGATCGGCACCCTGCTGAACACGGCCTTCGTCATCGCGGAAGTCGTGTACGGCACGCTGGCGAAGTCACTGGCACTGGTGGCCGACGCCGGGCACAATGCTTCTGACGTGCTGGGCCTGCTGCTGGCCTGGGGCGCGTACCTGGTTGCGAAGCGCCGCCCTTCGCAGAAGCACACCTACGGTCTGCGGCGCAGCAGCATCCTGGCGTCGCTGACCAACGCGGTGCTCCTGCTCGTCGCGCTCGGGGCCATTATCTGGGAAGCTGTCCACCGCTTCAGTCAGCCGGCTCCGGTGGCGGGCGGCACGGTCATCTGGGTCGCGGCACTGGGCATCGCCATCAACGGCGTCACGGCGTACCTGTTCGCCTCCGGGCGGAAAGGTGACCTGAACCTCCGAGGAGCTTACCAGCACATGTTCGCCGACGCGCTGGTCTCGGCGGGCGTGGTGGTGGCCGGCATCGTAATCCTGTTCACCGGCTGGAACTGGCTCGACCCGCTGGTCAGCCTGGTGCTGGCCGCGGTGATTCTGTACGGCACCTGGGGCCTGCTGCGCGAATCGCTGGACCTGGCACTGGACGCGGTGCCAGAGAGCGTGGATCTGAACGAGGTGAAATCGTTCCTGACGGCCCAGCCCGGCGTATCGGGCGTGCATGACCTGCACGTCTGGGGCATGAGCACCACCGAGACAGCCCTGACCGTCCACCTGGTGGTTCCTGATGGTCTCCAGGATGAACACCTTCAGCACCTGCGGCACGAACTGCATGAGCAGTTCGGCGTCGAGCACGCCACGGTTCAGATCGAACAGGGCCGGGTGCCCTGTGACCTGCTGTCCGATGAGGTGGTGTGATGGGCACACCGGAAGAGGTTCTGAACATCGGCTATCCTCAGGAAATGATTCTCACTTCTCAAGAAGACGCCTGTGAGGTGAGCTGTGTTCATCCAGATGCGGTCCAGAAGGCCAGGAGCGCCATGCCTGACGAACGATACGTGGACGACGCCAGTGCGCTGCTGAAAGCGGTGGCCGACCCGACCCGGCTTCGACTGCTGAGCGCCCTGAACACCGGCGAACTGTGCGTCTGCGACCTCGCGGCGGTGGTCGGCATCAGCGAGAGTGCCGTCAGTCACCAGTTGCGCCTCCTGCGGGCCCACCGCCTTGTCACCTTCCGCAAGGAGGGGCGCGTCGTGTACTACCGACTACTTGACCACCACGTCACGGTACTGATCGGCAGCGCGCTCGACCATGCCCGCGAGTAGATGGGCCTGGCTGACCGATGCGCTGGTGGTTCTCGCGGGGCTCGGCGTCTGGTGGACCAGCGAGCGCCGCTGGTCGGGGCCGCTGTACTGCATCGAGAAGCCTGGAACCCTCTGGAGTGGCCTGGCGCCGCTGCCCGCAGGGTATACGCCCGAATGCCCGGAGAGCAGCAGTTACCGCCAGGAGGTGCGCAGCGGGCTGAGCCGGGTGGAACGGTACCGCGTGGACGGCTGGCACCCCAAAGCACTGCTCGATGTCATGAAGCAGGCCGGGTATCGGCAGACCACAGACGACCCGATCGCCCCCGGAAACTACACCGCGTTCCTGACCGGGCGCAGCGGCATGCTCCAGTACCTGGCCACCCTTCAGGACGGACAGACCGTGGCGACACTCAGCGGCCGACCATAAACGCCACGCAACCTCAGTTGACCAGCGGACTCACTACAATGGCCTGAATACAGCCAGCAGCGGCGACAGGCCTTTGGTCTTTCCTCACCTGGAAGGTTTTTACATGATTTTTACAGAACCTCTCTACCGTAAGGGCAGAGGTAACGACGATGAACAAGACAATCACGATCCTGCTGGCCACGGCCATCGGTAGTCTGGCCCTGGCGCAGAGCAGCATGCCCGGCATGAAGATGGCCACGTCCAGCCACGACATGAGCGCCATGTCGGCACCGATGACGCCCAGGATGATGGGCATGGACATGAAGAGCATGACCTCGGCCATGAACAGCCTCTCGAAGCTGACGGGCCGGTCCTTCGACCGGGCTTACCTGAGTATGATGATTCCGCACCACACGGCGGCCGTGGCCATGTCGAAGGCGGTCCTGCCGGTCAGCAAAGACGAACAGGTCAAGGGCTGGGCAAACGACATCATCAAATCTCAGCAGGAAGAGATCACCACCATGAACGCCCTGCTGAAGCCGTACGGCGGGCCGAACACCACGCTGACGGCCCTGATGCAGAAAAGCATGGGCGGCATGGCGAACATGGTCAAGGTGTCCAAGGATCCCGACCTGGCGTTCGTGCAGGGCATGCTTCCGCACCATTCCTCGGCCATTGATATGGCGAAGATGGCGCTCGGGAAGTCCACGGACGCCCAGGTCCTGAAGCTCTCCAGGGACATCGTCGTGGCGCAGGCGGGTGAGATGTACGACTTCCAGACCTGGCTCAGTAAAAGGTAGGCTTTACGAGTCACTTCCTGAGACAGCTCAGGTGAACGCGCCCCTTTCCGGGGCGCTTTTCCACGATCAGAAGGAGGTTCATGGCGAACGTACTGGTGGTGGACGACGATCCGGCGGTGCTGGAGATCCTGACGGCGTACCTGCTGGCCGAGGGCCATCAGGTGCAGACCGCCAGCGACGGCGCTGAGGGAGAGCGGCTGCTCGGTTCAGTTGATCTGGCCATCCTCGACTGGATGCT
>JANXWI010000522.1 GCA_025351205.1 Deinococcus sp. | reverse complement strand
CTCAGGCCGTAGCGGGCCAGCACGGCAGCCTGACTGGCTTTCAGGGTCGCCGCTGGGTCGCCGGGCGCAGCCACCGCAGCCACACCCCCGTCGGTGTTCCAGGTCTTGCGGACGCTGTACACCACGGCGTTGCGGCGCACGTCGGTGATTTGCAGCGCGGCCACCGGAAAGCCGCTGCCGTCCTGATCGTAGGCGGTCAGCAGCAGGTGGTACTGGCCGCCCGGACTGAAGCCCGCCTGCACGATTTCAGGTCGGTCAGCGGCCAGGGCGGAGCTGAACCAGATGCTCAGGCCTGCAATCAGGGCAGCGATCAGGCGTAAAGAACGGCGCACGCTTACAAAGGTACTGTATCTGTCTTAATCTGTCTCATTTCAGACGGGCGGTGACCACCAGGGCCGCCGTATCCGTTCCCTCCCAGCCGCGTGAATACACGCGCACCAGCACCGCCAGCGCGGTTTTGTACTGCCAGCCCGCTCCCAGGTCGTAGGCGCTGGCACACTGGCGCGAGGTGGGCAGGCGGGCGTCGCGCTGCAACTCCTGATTGCCGAGCCTGAGGGTAAACCCGTGTGTGGGAGAATCGTTGTAGGTGCATGCCGAGCCGAGCCGTCTGGAACTCAGGTGCAGGGCACCCAGCGGCGTAATCTGGAAGGCGGTGTCGGCGGGATATCCCAGATCACCGAATGAAGCGACCTGGAACAGGCTTCTGCCGGAAACAGGTCTGCTCAGCCGATAGCGGGCCAGAACAGCAGCCTGACTCTTCTTCCAGAGGGCCACCAGACTGATGAGGGTGGGCCGATTGCTGGCGTCGCCGTACTGCTTCCACTGCCGACCTTTCAGATAAACGATGGCATTGCGCCGCACATCGGTAATCTGAAGCTGAACTTCTGGAAGACCGCTGTCATTTTCGTTTGAGGTGATCAGCAGGTGGTAGCGGGCGTCGGGGCTGAACCCCTGCTCCAGAACGATGTCACGGCTCTGGGCCAGACAAGTTCCGGTGATCAAGACAATGAGAAACAGCAGTCGGCGCATGACGCAGGGTACGCCCGCGCGCCTGGGCCGACTTCAAAACCAAATAAAAACGCGCCCCTGAAGGCGCATTCTTATTCTTGGACTGGCTCAGCCCTGTTTGCTGGCCGGAACCTCGCGGGCCTCTTTCACGTCCTCGGGCGTTTCCTGATTGCGCGGCGCTTTGGCCTCGCGGTCCTCGGCGCTCTTGTAATTGGGAGTGTGGCCGTCCTCGATCTGCGAGACCTCTTTCTCGTCGCGCTCGTACTGGCCGGGCGTGCTGGTCTTGCCGCTGTTCTTGTCGTCTTTGTCAGGCATGACCGCAGTGTGGGCCAGCCAGCAGGTCTCCAGGTGTTGACGACCTGAAGGAATCTTCAGAGCTTCGGCAATGTCACGCCGCGCTGGCCCTGGTACTTGCCCGCCCGGTCCGCGTAGGTCACCTCCGGGCGCTCCCCCTCGAAGAACAGCAGCTGTACACAGCCTTCATGGGCGTACATCTTGGCAGGAAGCGGGGTCGTATTAGAGAATTCGAGGGTAACATGGCCTTCCCAGCCGGGTTCCAGAGGCGTTACGTTTGCTACCACACCACAACGCGCGTACGTTGATTTTCCTAATGCCACTACCATGATATTATCTGGGATTTTCATATATTCGAGACTTCGGGCCAGTACAAACGAATTGGGGGGAATCAGTATTTCTCCCGCCCGGATATCGATAAAGCTGCGCTCATCGAAATTCTTGGGATCGACAACCGCGCTCATGACGTTGGTGAAGACCTTCCACTCGTCGGCGCAGCGCAGGTCGTAGCCGAAAGAACTCAGGCCGTAACTGATGACAGAAGCGTTGTGTACGGTGCGGACCAGGCGGTCCTCGAAGGGGGTGATCATGCCGCCCAGGGCCAGTTCGCGGATGCGCCAGTCGGGGAGAATACTCATGCTGGGCAGTCTAGCGGGCCAAGGCGGCGTGCGTTACGGCCAGACGTTATGCCAGACGTTACTGCGAGACCCCGCAGCCGGTGTAGGTGACGGTTTTGCTGCTGCCGCCGCTGCCAAACCTCAGGCTGCCGCTGTCGAAGCCGCCGCAGGCCCGCGAGTAGTGCAGCGTGCCCACCAGGTCGCTGTAGCCGCCCAGCCCGGTCTGGGTGTTGCCCGCGCTGGCCCTGCCGCTGAGCCTGACGGTGCTGCCCTGACTGACCGCGCTGCCCTGGCTGCTGGCGTCGGGCGTGCGCTCAAGCCTCAGGTTCAGCCGCCATTTCAAATCGAAGGTGGCCGCGATGCCCAGAATCCCGGCGCTGCCGCGCGCGTCCCAGTTGTAGAGGTAGTTGGCCGTGCTGCCGCCCGCAGCTGACACCCCCGGAGCCGCCACTCCCGGAGCCAGGGCCACCGTGTCCAGGCTGGACTTCTCGGCGTACGTCCAGGCGTAGGTCAGCCCGCCTTCCTGAAGGCTGTAGCGGCCCAGGCTGTTGCCCGTGAACAGGTAGGCCGCGCCGCTGTCGCCCTGCACCTTGTCGCGCATGGACCATTCGCCGTCGTAGCTGTAGGCAAAGCCCACGTCGCCAGAGCAGCTGTAGGTGGCGAGCGAGGCGTCCAGGATGCCGTCGCTGTCGGTGTCGGTCTGATCGCCGGGAAGGGTGGTGCAGTCGCTGCCCCCCACCCTGATGGCTTGTGGGTTCAGCCCTCCGGCCTGCCTGGCCCGGAATTGCTCTGCCCTGATCTGATCTGCCCTGATCTGAACGGCTTTGGCCTGAATGGCCCTGGTCTGGGCCAGCGACAGCCCGCCCACGCCGCCGCCCAGAAAGCCCAGCAGCGGCGGCCCGCCCACCGTGTCGAAGCCTGTTCCGGAAGCGTAGCGGGCAAGGGTGCTCAGCAGTTCCGGGCTGGCGGTCTGGGCGAAGGTCTCCAGTACCACCTGGCTCATGGCGCTGCTGCTCAGGCTGTCGGCGGTGGGCGCGCCGTTGGGGTTGGGCGCGTCTTTGGCCGACCCGCAGGCCACCAGCGCGGAGGTCAGGGCCAGCCCCAGAGCGAGGTGCAATCCCGTCTTGACCCGTGTGCCTGTGCTGAACCGTGTGCCTGGGCGGAGCTGTGGAATGGTGGGGCGCTGGAAAGAACGACGTTTCATGGTGTGCCTCCTGTGTGGCCTGCCCTGTTGAGAACCTGCCCTGTGTAAAAGAAGTATGCGAATGAGCTGTGACAGTTGGCGTGACAGTTCCTATGGCGTAACCGTTCCTGTGGCGTAACCGTTCCTCCTGACGCCGGTTTCCCGTATGCTGCCCGGGTGAGTGAGCCGTGCTGAGTGAGCTGTGCCTGGCCGTCATCACGGATGTCCACGGCAACGCCTGCGCGCTGGAAGCGGTGCTGCGTGAGGTGCGTCAGGCGTCTCCCGACCTGACGCTCAACCTGGGTGATCAGGTCGAGGGGTCAGCCGACCCGGCGCGGGCCTGCGCCATGCAGGCCGCGCTGGGGGCCGTGGAGGTGCGCGGCAACAACGAGGAGAAGCTCTGGCCCGCTGGCCGCCGGGGCGCACTGGCGCAGCAGTTTGGCGACTGGCTGGGCACGCAGCTCGGGGCGGCAGACCTGGGGCGGCTCTCGGCCCTGCCGCTGAGCGCGCGCGCGGCACACGGAGCCGTTCTGGCCTGTCACGGCACGCCCACGAGCGCCTGGGAGATGCTGCTGTGGCAGTGGCAATTTCAGGACGCCGCCACGGGCGAGGGCTTCTACCGCGCCCGTGACCCGCGCGAGCTGCTGAACATGGTGCGGCCACTGGAGGCCGAGGTCATCGTGGTGGGCCACACCCACCGGCCCGGCGCGACCCTGGTGGGCGACACGCTGGTGGTCAACGCGGGCGCGGTGTCGGACCAGGTGGACGGTGACCCCCGTGCCCGCTGGACCCTGCTCAGGCGGCGGGGCGGCCACTGGAGCGCCGAGTTCCGGGCCGTGGCCTACGACGTGGAGGCGGCGGTGGCGTGGTCGCGGCGGCACAGTCCGTT
>JANXWI010000505.1 GCA_025351205.1 Deinococcus sp. | reverse complement strand
ATGCGTCCGCCGCCGCCCAGCGTGTCGCCGCCACTGCCCTCGTCAAAGGTCACCACGATGGCGCTCCCGGTCTTCCAGTTGGCAGAGGCCATGATCCGCCTGCTCCAGGCGTCCACGAAGGCGTCGCCGGCCCTGTCGAGCTGGGCGCGGCTACGGCATTCGGGCGCGCCGTGCATGTCGTTGCACACGTCGGGCACGATGAACGACAGATTGGGAGCGCGGCCCGCGTCGAGGTCGGGGCCGAGGGCTGCCAGGGTCCTGACGTTGGCCAGCTGCGCCGGGTCGGCCAGCACGCCCAGGCTCAACATGAAGGGGTTGTGCTTCTTGCCGTAGGTTCCGGCGTAATCGGCCACCGAGCCGTCTCTGGGCAGCGCCTGCATGTAGCCGCGCCAGCTCAGGCCCGCTTTTGTCAGCTGGAGCGCCAGGTTGTCGCCCGCGAAACGCTGGGCAGGGTCGTCAGAGGTCATGTTCATGGTGCTGCCGGCGATCATGGCCACGTAGTTTGGCAGGCTGGGGTGGGCCACGCCGGTGTAATTGCTGGCCGAGCCGTACTGCCGGGCCAGCCGGTTGATGGCGGGCATGTTGGCATTGCCGATGGTGTTTTTGAAGCTGTGGTTTTCCAGCACCATCACGAAGACGTGCGAGAGCGGCTGGCTGGCTCTGGGAGCCGTGGCCGCCTGCGCCGGGAGGGCGTTGGCGAGCAGGCTGGCGGTCAGCAGGGGCAACAGGCGAGGCATCGTCCACAGATTGACACGTCCGGGTGAACAACAGGTCAGGCTGGGTCACGGTTGCGGGCCGTCCGTTTCGGAACCTCGCGTATGGCAGCCGACGTGGTTGCTCTCCCCCTCTCCCCCCGTGGGACTGGTGCATCTCGAATCTCCGGTCACCACTGAACCAGAAGTAAAGCTCAATAAACTTGACACGACTGCACTCAGGTTTCAGAATGGAGACAGAGCGGGACGCCCGACCTCCGATTCTCCCGAACCTGACAGGAGCCGACCTTGAATCCAGAACTTCTGACCGAACGTGCCGTGAAGGCGGTGGCCAGCGCCCAGGCAGCGGCGCAGGCTGCCGGACACCAGCAGCTGACCACGCTGCATCTGCTGCTGGCGCTGCTCGACAACGACAGCGCGGCCCGCCTGCTGACCACCGCCGGGGCCGATCTGCCGGCCCTGCGCAGCGCCCTGGAGGTGCAGATCGGTAAGCTGCCCCGCGTGCAGGGCGGGGGCGACCAGATCTACGGTGAACCTGCGCTGGGCCGGGCCTTCCAGAAAGCCGGTACTCTGGCAAAAGAGCAGGGCGACAGCTTCGTGGCCGCCGACGTGTTGCTGCTGGCGGCGGCTGCCGAGACCCGGCTGGCCCAGCTGCCCGACCAGGGGGCACTGAAAGCCGCCCTCACCGCACTCAGAAAGGGGAACAAAGTGACGACCAAGACAAGCGAAACCCAGTTTGACGCGCTGGAAAAGTACGGCATCGACCTGACCGCCCGCGCCCGTGAGGGCAAGCTCGACCCGGTGATCGGGCGCGACGAGGAGATCCGGCGCACCATGCAGATTCTGCTGCGGCGCACCAAAAACAACCCGGTGCTGATTGGTGAGCCGGGCGTGGGCAAGACCGCCATCGCCGAGGGGCTGGCCATCCGGATGGTCAAGGGCGACGTGCCCGACGGCCTGAAGGGCAAGCGCATCGTGACGCTTCAGATGAGCAGCCTGCTGAGCGGCGCCAAGTTCCGGGGCGAGTTCGAGGAGCGGCTGGAGGGCGTGATCAAGGAGGTGGTGGAGTCGGCGGGCGAGGTGATCCTGTTCATCGACGAGCTGCACACCATTGTGGGTGCGGGCAAGACCGAAGGCAGCCCTGACGCGGGCAACATGCTCAAGCCCGCCCTGGCGCGCGGCGAGCTGCACCTGATCGGCGCGACCACGCTCGACGAGTACCGCCAGATCGAAAAAGATGCCGCGCTGGAACGCCGCTTTCAGCCGGTGACGGTGGCCGAGCCGAACGTGGAAGACACCATCAGCATCCTGCGCGGCATCCGCGACCGCTACCAGCTGCACCACAACGTCGAGATCACCGACCCGGCGCTGGTGGCCGCCGCCACGCTCAGTCACCGCTACATCGCAGACCGGCAGCTGCCCGACAAGGCCATCGACCTGATCGACGAGTCTGCCGCCCGGCTGCGGATGGCGCTGGAAAGTTCGCCCGAGGCCATCGACGCGCTGGAACGCCGCAAGCTGCAATTGGAAATCGAGCGCGAGGCGTTGCGGCGCGAGAAGGACAGTGACTCGCAGAACCGCCTGCTCGACATCGAAGTGACGCTCAAGACCCTGACCGACGAGCTGAACGAGATCAGGGGCCGCTGGGAGGGCGAAAGGACCGAGATCGCCCAGCTCAAGAGCAAGCGCGAGGCGCTGGACGCCGCCCGCACCGAGTACGAGCGGGTGGGCCGCGAAGACGCGGGGCTGCCCAGCTACTACGCCCGGCTGGGCGAGCTGCAAAACGGCGTGATTCCGGGGCTGGAGAGCGAGTTGCAGAAGCTGGAGGCCGGCCTCAAGACCGCTGAGTTCGCGCACATGCAGGTGACCGAGGACGACATCGCGGCGGTGGTGAGCCGCTGGACCGGCATCCCGGTGACCCGGCTGATGGAGGGCGAGCGCGACAGGCTGCTGCGGATGGAACAGGAACTGCACGCTAGGGTGATCGGGCAGGACCGGGCCATCGTGAGCGTGTCCGACGCGGTGAGGCGTTCCCGCGCGGGCCTGAGCGACCCCAGCAGGCCGCTGGGCAGCTTCATGTTCCTGGGACCGACGGGCGTGGGCAAGACCGAGCTGGCCAAGGCGCTGGCCGAGTTCCTGTTCGACAGCTCTGAGGCGATGGTGCGGCTCGACATGTCGGAGTACATGGAGAAGTTCAGCGTGCAGAGATTGATCGGTGCGCCTCCCGGCTACGTGGGCTACGAGGAGGGCGGCCAGCTGACCGAGGCGGTGCGCCGCCGCCCTTACACCGTGCTGCTGTTCGACGAGATCGAGAAGGCGCACCCGGACGTGTTCAACGTGCTGCTTCAGGTGCTCGACGATGGCCGCCTGACCGACGGGCAGGGCCGCACCGTGGATTTCCGCAACACCCTGATCATCCTGACCAGCAACGTCGGTTCGCCGCTGATTCTGGAAGCGCAATCTCTCGGCGAGGACGCCGCCAGCATTCAGAGCCGGGTGCTGAACGAGCTTCAGCGCCAGTTCAGGCCGGAGTTCCTGAACCGCATTGACGACATCATCGTGTTCGACGCCCTGAACCGCACCGACCTGAGGCGCATCGTGGACATTCAGCTCAGCGGCCTGCGCAGGCGGCTGGCCGAACGCCGCGTGACCCTGCACCTGAGCAGCGCCGCGCAGGACCGGCTGGCCGAGGTGGGCTACGATCCGGCCTTCGGGGCCAGGCCGCTCAGGAGGGCCATCAGCAAGGAGATCGAGACGCCTCTCAGCCGCGAGATTCTGGCGGGCAAGGTGCAGGAAGGCAGCAGCCTGAACGTGGACTACGACGGCGGACGCTTCGTGTTCGAGGCGGGCGTGCTGAACTGATGGAGGGGGAGACTCGGGGCCAGTCTGTTATGGATGGCCCCATATTTCTGTTTGAAGCAATTGACAAGAGAGTAATTGTCCCCTCGCCCCTTGTGGGTGACTGGCACTGTCCGCAAAAATGGGACTCGCACAGCGAGAGGGTGAGGGGGCCGCCCAGCCCTGATCCTTTCAGATCAGACATTCCAGATCAGCTCGGCTGGACGATCAGTGCCTTGACCTGGGCAGGCGCGGGCGTCGCGCTCGGCTGAGGCGGGCGCGCAG
>JANXWI010000517.1 GCA_025351205.1 Deinococcus sp. | reverse complement strand
GAACTGCACGCCCGGCAGGCACGCCACACGCTTGCGCGCTGGGAGGCCGAGCAGGGGTGAAGACAGATGGGTACAGACAGATGGGTACAGCTCGGAACGAGAGGGCTGGGGAGGGGGTGAACGGGCCGGGCATCCAATGACCAACCGGAAGTTGACCCCCCCTTCGGATCGGTTGACGATGTACTGCCCGGTCTGTCTGCTGCCCAGCCCGCTGTTCAGGTGCGAATTTTTCGGGAAGGGGATCGTCTCCCTGTACCCATCTGTCTGTACCCATCTGTCTTCACCCCTGCTCGGCCTCCCAGCGCGCAAGCGTGTGGCGTGCCTGCCGGGCGTGCAGTTCCTCGACCATGCGGCCCGCGTGCTGCACCACGCCCAGCCCCTGCCCCTGCGCCTCCTGCCAGGCGTGCAGCAGCTCACGGGCGGCCTGCGCCTCCTGTTCAGACACGCCGTACACCCGGTTGGCCGCCTCGATCTGGCCCGGATGGATCAGGGTCCTGCCGTCGAAGCCCAGGTCACGGCCCTGTATGCACTCGGCCTCCAGCCCCGCCCCGTCTTGCAGGTCGTTGTACACCGCGTCCAGGGCCAGCACGCCCGCCGCCCGCGCCGCCAGGATCACCGCGCTCAGGGCGGACAGCAGCGGCAGGCGGCCCGGCGTGGCCCGCGCCCGGAGCGACAGCAGCAGGTCGTTGGCCCCCACCATCAGGCCCGCCACCCCCGGCACGGCGGCCAGCTCGGCGGCCCGCAGCACGCCCGGCGGCGTTTCGATCATGACCCACAGCGGAATACCCAGGTGCAGTTCGCGCACCGCCGCCGGGTCTTCGGCCTTGGGCAGCACGATTCCGGCAGGAGCGGACAGCAGTGCCGCCTCCAGGTCGGCCTGAAAATGGGGCGTGTCCAGGCCGTTCAGGCGCAGCAGCACGGGTTTGCCGAAGCCCCCCTCGCGCAACGCCTGGGCCGCGCCCGCCCGCGCCGCCGCCTTCTGGGCAGGCAACACCGCGTCTTCCAGATCGAGAACAACGGCGTCACATGGCAGCCCCCGCGCCTTGTCAATGGCCCTGGGCTTGTCGGCGGGCACGTACAGCACGGATCGGTACGGTTGATACGCAGCGGGATGATACGGAGCAGGACTCGGCATGCCCCAGGGTAGAGGAAGCGGGCGGCCCAGTCTCTGCCGCCCTCCCGGCCCGCGCCGCCCGCCAACCTTTATGTCTGATGAAGCTCTGGATGAAGATTTGACGCCAGAAGCGCATTGACACGCCGATGTTGGGGTGACATGCTTGTTTGTAACCGATTACAGAGCACCGCATTCAGGCGGGCGGCCACCTGTTGCAGATTTGTAACCGGTTACAGTCGTGTATTCAGTAATTTTCTCATGTTCGCAAAGGCCACCCATGACTCGCCCCACCATCAACGACATCGCCCGCGCCGCTGGCGTGAGCAAGGGAACCGTCAGCCGGGTGCTGAATGGCCACAGCACCGTGGCCGTGCGGACCCGCGCCCAGGTTGAGCAGGTCATGAGCGAGCTGAACTACGTGCCCGACCCGGCGGCCCGGCATCTGTCGTGGCGCACCGGGCAGACGCTGGGGCTGTCCACCCTGCCCGGCGATCCGCTGCTCAGCCCGTATCAGGTGCTGTTCCGGCGGGCGCTGGAGGCCCACACCGCCCCGGCGGGCGTGCAGCTGCTGGATCTGCACGGCGAACTGGCGCAGGTCGTCCGTTTTCCGTCGGCGGTGCTGCTGATGCACATCAAGCCGAGCGACACCCGCCTGGACCTCCTGGCGGCGCGCGGCGTGCCCGTGGTGCTCATCGGACACCATCCGCAGCACCGCTGGGTGGCCCCCGACGACCAGAACGGCGCAGGGCTGGCGACCCGCCAGCTGACCGAGGCCGGGCACCGCCAGCTGGCCTTTCTGGGCACCGGAGAGAGTCAGGTGGCCCGTGACCGCGAGGCCGGGTTCCGGGCGGCGGCGCAGGCGGTGGGCGCAGAGGTGTCCACCCTGCCCGGCGGCTTTACCGTGCTGGACGGCTACCGCACCGTGCGCCGGGCCTGGGAGGGCGGGCTGCGCTTTTCGGGGCTGTTCGCCGCCAGCGACGAGCAGGCGGTGGGCGCGGCCACGGCGCTGCAAGACCTGGGTCTCGACGTGCCGGGGCAGGTGTCTGTGGTGGGCTTCGACGGCCTGCCGGAACTGCCCCTGCCGCTGCGCCTGACCACGGTGGCCCAGGACATTCCCCGCATCGCCGAGGTGGCCCTGCAACTGGTGCGGGAGGCCCTGGCGGGCGAGGCGGTGCGCGGCGAGTACGTCCCGGTCACGCTCCAGCCGGGGCAGACGGTGGCCCCCCCTCCCCGGAGCCTGCCGCCCTGAGCGGTTGATCCGGCCCGTTCACGCTGTCCATCCGTCCAGATGCAGCCCATCCAGACACAGGCCACCCAGACACAGCCCACCCAGACGCCGCCCAGTTCTACAGATGTTCACCCCCACTCTTTCTCGGAGGTTTTATGAAACGCAGCATCCAGAAACGCAGCACCAAGGTCATGTCCGCCCTGTCTATTTTCGCCCTCGCCTTCGTCGGCCACGCCGCGCTGGCCCAGAGCGCCGTGACCATCAAGATCAACGGCTACGGCGGCACCGACCCCGCCGTGGTGGGCGACCTGATCAACCGCTTCGTCAAGCCTGCGGTGGCCAAGGACAACATCAACGTGGTGTACGAGCCGCTTCAGGGCGACTACAACAAGACGCTCACCACGCTGCTGGCCGCCGGCAACGCCGGAGACGTGCTGTACCTGCCCGCCGAGACCATTGACGGCTTCGTGGCGACGGGCAAGTTCCTGCCGCTGACCGGCGTGGTGAGCAGCACGCCTTTCATCAAGAGCCTCAACACCAGCTTCACGCGCGGCGGCAAGCTGTACGCCATCGCCAAGGACTTCAACACCCTGTCGGTGGTGTACAACAAAGACATCTTCGATCAGGCGGGCGTGGCCTATCCCAACGGCAACGACACCTGGACCACCTTTTCCAAGAAGCTGAGCGACGTGAAAACCAAGCTGGGCAGCGACTACTACGGCCTGTGCCTGGGCGGCTTCGACCGCTTCGGGGCCTTTGCCTACGGCGCGGGCTGGAAGCAGTTCGGGACAGACGGCAAGACCAACCTGGCCGACCCCAGGTTCGTGTCGGCCTTCAACTACTACACCGGCCTGATGAAGAACAAGGTCGGCGTGCAGCCCAGCGAGCTGTCGCAGGACTGGGGCGGCGGCTGCTTCAAGACCGGCAAGGTGGCCGTGGCCATCGAGGGCGGCTGGATCGTGAACTTCCTGAAAGACAACGCGCCCAACCTGAAATACGGCACCGCCCTGCTGCCCAAGAACGACGCGACGGCCAAGCGCGGCAACTTCCTGTACACCGTGGGCTGGGCCATCAACGCCGGGACCAAGAACCAGGCCGCCGCCGTCAAGGTGCTCAACGCCCTGACCAGCGTGCAGGCGCAGGAGTACGTGCTGTCGCAGGGTCTGGCCATTCCCAGCCGCAGCAGCCTGAGCAACAACGCCTACTTCAAGCGCACCGACGCCGGAGCGCAGAACAGCAAGGTGGTCTTCGACGGCTCCACCGACGGCAATGTGCTGGGCTTCACCTTCGGGCCGCAGGGCACCGACTGGGCCAAGCCGATCAACGAGGCGCTGGCCGCCGTGCTGAGCGGACAGAAGACCAGTGCCGAGGCGCTCAAGAAGGCCCAGACCGACATCGCCACCTTCCAGAAGCGATAAGCAGGTCTGAGAGCCGCGCCCGTCAAGTGGCGCGGCTCTCCTGCTCTTATACGGATTCCGTCCATTTCCGAAACACTCAGGACAGAACTGAGTGTTCCTCCAATTCCCAGAACCCGCACTGGGCCGCATTCGCTCCGCTCAAAAAATTCCGTAAAGTTTTACGGAATTTTTCGGAAAGGGTATCACCCTGCCGGGTTTACAGGCGTTTTCGTGCCCGGCAGGAACCGCTTCACGGGAGACTTTGTGCAGAGCCACAACAGAGGATCAGCTGCCGCCACGGCCTACCTGTTTTTGCTGCCGTTTCTGCTCGTCCTGGCGGTGTTCTTCTTTTACGCCTTCGGACGGGCCATTTTCTATTCGTTCAGCGATTTCAACCTGTTCAACAATCCCAAGCTGATCGGCATCAAGCCCTACACCGACGTGCTGGCCGACTCCAGCTTCCAGCGGGCGCTGGCCAACTCGCTGCTGTACGCCATCATCGTGACCACGCTGCAAACCTTCCTGGCGCTGGTGATGGCCGTGGTGCTGAACCGCAAGCTGCGCGGGCTGGCCTTCTTCCGGGCGGCCTGGTACATGCCGAGCATCACCAGTAGCGTGGTCATCACGCTCATTTTCCTGTGGCTGTTTCAGCGCCGGGGCGCGGCCAACTACCTGTTCTCGCAGATCGGTGCGGCGCTGCCGATCACCGGGGCGTTTCTGCTGCTCACGGCGCTGGTCCAGGCCGCGCAGGTCTGGTGGGAACGTTCGCGCAAGCTGCCCGCAGGCGTGCTCGACCCGGCGCTGCTGGTGACCAGCGCATTGATCGCGGGCGTGGTCACCGGCGGACTGAGCCTGCTGGGCGTGGTCAACCTGCGGGAAGCCGTGCCGCTCGACTACCAGTACTTCGCCGACAAATGGGTGAGCGCGGGCGGGGTGCAGATCGTCAGCGTGCCGATGCTGGTGATCATCGTGCAGAACATCTTCACCACCGTGCCCACCCTGATGCTGTTTTTTCTGGCCGGGCTTCAGGGCGTGCCGGGGTCGCTGTACGAGGCCGCCGAGATCGACGGGGCCACACCCGTGCAGCAGTTTTTCAACGTGACCGTGCCGATGCTGCGCCCGGTGACCTTCTATGTCATCACAGTGGGATTGATCGGGACCTTGCAGATGTTCGATCAGGTGGCGATCATCGGCAGCGCCGCGCCGCAGAACACCATCATCACGCTCGCCTACTACGTGTACCGCAACACCTTCCAGGCGGGCACCGCCCCGGTGAATCTGGCGTCGGCGGCGGCCATCATCCTGGCCCTGATCACACTGGTGCTGGTGTTCATTCAGCGCCGCTTCTTCGTGGCCTCCGAGAGTCAGTCGTGAGGCGGGCAGCGATGCAGGTGGCAGACAGGAGGGTACAGCCATGACCACCATGAAGGCCACCACTCCCCTCGGGCCGCTGCCCGCCCGTGAGCGCGAGCGCTGGCTGGCCCGCCGCCGCTGGGCACGCGCAGGCTGGTTGTACCTGTTCATGCTGGTCATGAGCGTGTTCTTTCTGGGGCCGTTCCTGATGGGCGTGCTGAGCAGCGTCAAGGAAAACCCCAACGAGTACCCGCCGCGCCTGATCGTGCCGCAGCTGACCCTGGGGGCCATTTCCACGGCCTACCGCCTGGGCAAGCAGGGCGGCGGCGACGGCTGGCAGGGTGGACTCATCCCCGGCGGCAAGGTCAGCTTCGATGTCAGTGTGCGCTCACCCCAGGGCCAGACCCAGAAAGCTCCCGACGTGACGCTGTTCACCTACCAGCCGACCAGTCTGGTGGGCAACGTCAAGTACGCCCAGGCCACCGACTACGCCAAAGTGGCGCTCAGCCAGCCCAGAACGGTGGGCGACCTCTCGGCCTACACCGTGACCGTGAACTATCCG
>JANXWI010000482.1 GCA_025351205.1 Deinococcus sp. | reverse complement strand
CCCATGAGGACGCTTGACCGCTCCGTTCTGCCCAAGACAATGAAGGGACGCCCTGGTTGTTCTCTCGTACCGGAATTCGGACAACTGCTCTGGGGATCGCACCACGTGTTCCCGATCAGCGTCAAACAGACCCGGCCCAAGACGGACAAGACGGACCGGCTCATCCAGTACCTCACGCAGCTGCGGGCCGTCTTCCGGGTCCATCGTGGCTGGTTCCGCCAGCACTTGCGCGCAGTGATTGCCGATGGGCAATACGCCAAGAAGATCTTCATGGAGGCTGTGGCCGACGAAGGCGTCGCCTTCGTCACCAGGCTGGCTTCGAATGCCAACCTGCTGATTCCTTTCACGGGGACGCACCAGAAGCGGCGCAGGGCACGGAGGCGCTGGGAAGGCAAGGTCAACTTCATCGGCGTTGCTGGCTGGACGCCTGTCCCTGGGGAAGCAGATGAACGTGTCTGGACCCGGGTGGTGTGGGGGCCGCACTTCGGGCGCTCCTTCCGGGTGGTGGTCATCCAGCGGCTAAAGAGCAAGGGGGCGGTGATGGCGCATGTGGTGCTGTGTAGCACCGACACGACCATGCCGGCCCAACAGATCCGGGCGCTGTACAGCGCCCGGTTTCAGCTGGAGTTCGCCTTCCGTGACGCCAAGCAGTTTGGGGGTCTGACAACCGGTCAGCTGCGTTCTCGTCAGGGCCTGGAAACCCACTGGAACGCCAGCTTCTTCAGCCTCAGTCTGGCCAGAGCGGCGCTGGTGCTGGAGGAGGCTGGACGCACCGGGCGTCCGGCCTCACGGCTGGCGTGCTCCACCGAGGATGTCAAACGTCGGGCCTTCAATGCACTCTTCGCACGGCAAATTTTGGCCAATCTGGGCCTGTCACAGCGTTTCGAGGAATTGCAGCATCATCCCTCCAGGCTGCTTGACCTGGGTGTCAAAGCCGCTTGAAACTGTCCGGACCATTGATGATTCGTCTGGTAAATCATCCTGACTTCCAATCTGTCTTCCAGGCAACTTCGGGGTACCGCTTCAGCGCGCTTCCCAGGCCCCGATGTCGGGTCCGGCCCCCACCGGGCGCGGCAACCCGCCCACGTCGAAAGCGGGCGAGTCGGAGGGCAGCGCTCTGTCGATGGCCGGGCTGCCGGGTTGCAGACGGAAATCGGCGGTGTTCACGTCGTTGCCGGGCGACACGAACTTCGGATCGGCCACCAGGTCGCTCTCGCCGCGCTGGGGCAGCTTGCCACTACCAAAATACAGATTGTTTGCAAACACCACGTTGCTGACCCTGTACTCGGCCACGTCGCCGTCGTAGACCGAGGTGGCGCGCTGGCCGTCGCGCGGCACGATGATGTTGTTCACCACCCACACGTTGCTGGCCGCCGCCACCGACACCTCACTGTCGAGGTCGGGCGTGCGCCCGTTCTTGTAGAAGGTGTTGTTGCGAATCAGCACGTTGTCGCTGGAAAACACGTTCACGCCGCGCCCACCGTTGTCGGCGCAAATGTTGTTCTCGACCAGGGTGGCCCCGGTAAAGGCCGGGTAGGTCGCCTTGTCGCCCTGGAATTTCTGAGTGTTACGCCCGTCGTCGATGATGATGCAGTTGCCGTCGGTGATGGTGGTGTTGCCGATGCCGGTACCGGGCACCTTGTTTTCATTCTTGAAGACGGTATTGCCCCGGATGACGTGATGAAAGCCCGGCGCCTGATCGACGTTGCGGCTCTGATACAGAGAGATGGCGCTGGTGTCGTACTTGGAATAAAACGCCGTTTCCCAGATGGTATTGCCCTCGATGGTGACGTAATCGGCCTGCCCGGAGCCGATGCCGCCGCCGGGGAAGCCGTGGACCCGGTTGCCACTGGCCCTGACGTGGTGCGAGTTGATCCGGTCCGGCCCGTCGCCTCTGGACATGATGACGATGCCCGCTTCCCAGCGCTCACCGTTGGCGTCCTCGGCGCCCGGCACCTGATAATCGAGGTTGAAGCCCTCGATATTGATGTACGAGGCCCCTTCGAGCAGAAAGCCCGGTGAGTTGATCTCGGTGATGAAGATGTTGGGCCTGGCGCCTGGCGCGGCCTTGAAGGTGATGGGCTGGCCGGGCTTACCGGAGCTGCCCACATACACGCCTGAGTAGGTGCCGTCTTTGACCAGCACCGTTTCGCCGGGCAGCAGGGTCTGCGAGGCCTTGTTGATGGTGGCCCAGGGCTGCGCCTCGCTGCCGGGGCCGCCGTCGTTGCCGCCGGGCGCGACGTAGTAGGTCCTGCCGGTCTGGGCCACAGGGGCTGGGGGTGTGCCCGCCCCGGTGAACAGCGCCGAGGCCGGAATCACCTGCCGGGGCAGATTGGGGCCGCTCCATTCCAGTTTCAGGCTGGCAAAACCGGTGTTTTCGTAGTAGTCCAGCTTCAGCGGCACGCGCGCCCCGGCCTTCAGGTCCAGCGTGCCGGTTGCGGTGTACGCGGCGTGATCCGTGAAGTCGTCCACCACCTTCTGCCCGGCCAGTTCCAGCCTCATTCCGTCGTCGGCGGTAACATAGAAGGTGTAGCTTCCGCTGACCGGCGCGCTCAGTTCACCGCTCAGGCGCAGCGAGAAGTTGTCGGCGGGAAGACCGTCCAGCGGGGCGCCCATGCCCCAGTCGAAATTCACCTCCGGCACGGCGCGCAGGGTGGCCGGGCCGCTCAGGTCGCGGGTGGCGTAGTAGGCGGCGTTCAGTCCTGTCGTGCGCGACTGCGGGGAAGCGGCGACTGGAGCAGCAGCGGCTGGGGAGGCAGCGGGCGCTGAGGTTACGGCGGCGGGCGTGGCGGAGCCGGCCTGTCTGGTGTTCTCACCGCAGGCCACCAGCAGGCCCAGCAGGCCGGGCAGCAGCATGGAACGGGTTGACAGCCCTGAACGGGTCGGCAGTCCTGAGCGGGTCAACAGTGCGCGGGGAATACGGATCATGGTGTCTCCTGAGCCGCTGAACGCCGGTCCACCAACCCTGACCGGATGAGGTTTCGGAACGGCCAGGACCCGGAACCCCGATACGGGACGGCTCACCCTTTCCGACCCGACTCCCCTGGCTGTCTCACCTGGACCGTACCCAGTGGCCATGAGGCCCTTCTGGCAGCCGGGTGAGCGCGGCATGAATCGCCAGGCCGACGCCGCGCCTACACAGGCGTCTCCTGGCGCGGCTGAACACCCTGGTCGCACCTGGGTGGGAAGTATCACTTTTCCGTGACTCACGACACTATTCGCTGATCGCCAGTTCAGGTGTCGAGAGCAGGCGCCGCATCGGTGTTCCGGTTGCCTGGTCGGCCCGGCGCTCCAGCGTCGGTTTCGGGAACCGGGGACAGCGCCAATGTCGGAGCCTCGGCATCCAGAAACGCTTCCCGGCTGTCACGCTTGACCCTCACACGCTGTCAATCTCTAGGCTGACGTTCACAGCGTCCACAAGTTCACAGCGTCCACACAGGCGGGGCCACGTCCAGGCGTCGGTCTTCCGAGGAGAATCATGGTTCCGGACTTCAGCACCCTTCCCGCCGCGTGGCACGACGCCACCGACGCCCATACCTCCCCTGTCGGCGGCACCTCCGGCAGCACGACTTCCAGCAACCCCAGTGACCCCAGCAACTTCAGTAACTCCAGCAACCCCAGCAACGCAGTGACCCTGCGGCTGCGCACCCGGCTGCGGCCCAGGCGGGTAAGGGTTCTGGAATTGCGGCACGGCGAGATTCTGGCCTTCGAGGCGCTCCCCTGCGAGGCTCCCTATCCTGGCTGCGCGGCCCCCTACCTCAGCGGCGCAACAAAGGCTGACAATGCTGAAGACTGGTACGCCTACACCCTGCACCCGGGCAGCGGACGAACCCGGTACGTCTGGCGGCTCGAACTGGGCGACAACACCCTGCACGTTTCCACCGCCGGAACCAGCCACCTCTGCCCCGGCTACCGCGACTGGTACAGCCTGCTGGGTGGGTATCAGCCGCCGAGCTGGGTCTGGGAAAGCGTGTTCTATCAGATCTTCCCCGACCGGTTTCGGCGCGCTGCCGGGTCTCCCCTTCCCGTGGCGGGGTCCTACCGCTACCCGAATCTGCACCCGGAGGTGATCGAGAGCCTGTCACCAGGACGCACGGACCTGGGACTCGCGGCCCTGGAGGCTTTTCCGGTTCGCGCCCCGGACTGGGACGAACCCCTCTCGCTGACCGAGGACGTCCACACTCTCTACGGCGGCACCCTGCAAGGCGTGCAGCAGGCCCTGCCCTACCTGGAGGCGCTGGGCGTCAACGCGCTGTGGCTCAACCCGATCTTCTCCAGCCCGTCGAGCCACCGCTACGACACCAGCGATTACCGCGTCGTCGACCCGCACCTGGGAGGCGAGGCCGCCTTCACCGGACTGCTGGCCGCCCTGCGCGGGCGCGGGATGCGTCTGGTGCTCGACGGCGTGTTCAACCACATGGGCAACGAGCACGCCCTGTTTCAGAAGGCCATGGCCCACCAGCAGGCCCCCGAGCGAGGCTTCTTCACCTTCCGGGCCGAGCCACAGGCAGGCCAGCTGCCCTATCACGGCTTTTACGACGTGCCCACCATGCCCAAACTCGATTACACCTCCGAGCAGACGTACACCGAGTTTATTGACGGACCCGACAGCGTCACCCGCCACTGGCTGCGTCAGGGCATCGACGGCTGGCGGCTGGACGTGGCGCAGGGCATGGGCATGGGCGGCGGCGACTCGGGCAATCTGGAGGTGCTGCGCCGACTGAAACAGGCTGCCAGAGAGGAAAATCCTCACGCCTACGTGCTGGGCGAACGCTTCTTCGACGCCGAACACGCCCTGCAAGACGGTCAGGGCGAGGACGGCGTGATGAACTACCACGGCTTCGCCCTGCCCGTGATGGCCTGGTTTTCGGGCAGCGACAAGGACGGGAACCCCGCGCACATAGGGACGCAGGAACTGGTCACGCACCTCTGGGACGCCTACCGGGTGCTGCCCGCCCCACTGGCCCTGAACCAGTTCAACCTGCTGGAAAGCCACGACATTCCCCGCGCCCTGTTTCGCCTCGGGGGCGACACGGGGAGGTACCTCGCCGCCCTGGCCCTGCTGATGGCGTATCCCGGCGCGCCCTGCCTGTACTACGGCAGCGAAATCGGCCTGTCGCAGACGCAGGGCGACCCGATGAACTGCGCGCGTGCCACCTTCCCCTGGGACGAGGCGACCTGGGATCAGGGTCTGCTGGGGGCCATCCGCCGCCTCGTGCATCTGCGCCGCAGCTCGGCGGCCCTTCAGCGCGGCAGCCTGCGCTTTGTCGGGGTGGGCACGGACTGTTTTGCCCTGATGCGCGAACTGGGCGAGGAGGGCCGCCTGAACAGGGTGCTGTGTCTGGTCAGCCGCAGCAGACAGGCCACCTCGCTGCGGCTGAATCTGCCGCCCGGCACCTGGCGCGACCTGGGCCTGAACCCGGACCCGGCGCTCCAGGGAGGCGAGGTGAACCTGACCTGGCAGGGCGCCCGCCTGCTGAGCTGGGAAAGCCCTGTGCTGGCGACCAGAGCCGATCAACCCCAGGTGCAGGTCGGCGGAACATGACGCTACGGGTCGGGACCTGAATCTGTAGTCTCCAGGCTTCCTTGAACCACGAACGTGTGAAATCAGCGGCAGGGTCAGAATCAGGGCTGGACCGCTGCTTTCCCGCCGACGCCAGTTCAGGAAACGCTGCCCCGGGAGGCGATGAGGCGGGACCTCACGGCGACGTCGGTCCGGCACTGGCCTGGGTCTCCAACAAGGCCCGTACTCCGGGGACGACCAGAGTGGAGTACCAGCAGGCCACCTGAACCGGGGTGAAGGCGTGGCCCTTCTCCAGCCACCACACGGCAGTACTGACCACCGCCTGCGCGACGAACACCGGCAGCAGGGTCATGTGTGCGCCCTGCACCGGGGTGTGGTCCCGCACGTCGCGTTCGATGATCGAGCGCAGGTGACTGGCAAACGACGGCATGCCGCCTGAGCCGAGCATCACGGCGTAAAAGTCGCGGTGCTGCGCGAGGTGCTCGCAGAAGTGAACGGCGCTGGGGAGGGCCTCGCCGCTTCGGATAGTCAACAGTTCGTCGATCTGGACCGAGGGCACTTCGAGCAGCATGGCTTCCAGGCACTGCACCACCAAGTCGTACTTGTCGGCATAGTGGTGGTAGAAGGTGCTGCGGTTAACCATCGCCCGCTCGGTTAGGTCCTGAACGGTCACGGCGGCGTAGCCACGCTCTAGGCTCAGGGCAATCAGCGCGTCCTTCAGGTGCTGCTGCGTTCGGCGCACCCGCAGATCGCCTGACTTGACGCCCGGCTTACGCGACACCAGCGGCTCCGGCGTTGCATATTCCACACCTGCTCCTGAGGTGTTGTGCGCGGGTAGAGCTTCGTTGCATATCGTCACAGTATGCGACATCTGAGCGTTATGCAACGTAATTGCTTTTTGCAACACCTGTCGGATATTCAGCATTCGGATCATGGGAGGGTGCCGTGCGCCTCGTCGTAAACGACCGGGAATACGAGGTCAGGCACGCAAATGAGGCACTGTTGTGGGTGCTGCACGATGAACTCGGGCTGACCGGCACCCACTACAGTTGCGGCATGGGCAAGTGCGGGTCGTGCTCGGTCCTCGTTGACGGCGTAGTTACCCACAGTTGCATTACCCCAGCGGCCAGCGTCGCTGGGAGAGCCATCACGACCATCGAGGGCGTCGCTACTCGGGGCCATCGGGGTCCAGATGAGCTGCACCCGGTGCAGCAGGCCTTTCTGGAACGGCCTTTGCAATGCATGTGGTGCATTCCTGGACACGTCATGAGCGCGGTGGCCCTGCTGGAGCGCAACCCGGACCCCAGCGCCGAGGAGATCGGCGCGGCGGCGGGCGAAAACCTGTGCCGCTGCGGCGGCTACAATACGGTTCGCGCGGTGGTGGCCCGCGCCGCCGAACTGGCCCGTGAGCAGCCGTGAAGAGCAGGCTGCGGCTCTCGTCAGGAAAAGCCAGTCCGAAGGTGAGCGCTCGCCGGATGTTCGTCGCCGCAGGCAGCGCGGGCACCCTGATGCTGGGTGCTGGATGGTTGCGGGCTTATGCACGACCACTCCTGGCCGACGCAGTCTTCAAACACGGTCCCAGCGCGGCAAGGCCGCCAAACAAGCCAGGGCTGTGGTTCGAGGTGCTCGCCTCCGGGGTGGTTACGGTGTACGTGCCGAAGGTGGAGATGGGGCAGGGAATCCACACGGTGGTCGCCCAGCTCGCAGCCGAAGAGCTGGGTCTGGAACCGGGCGACCTGAAGGTGGTGCAGGCCCACAGTCGGCACGGCTTCAGCGCCAACGCGATGTTCACCTACGGCAGTTCGAGCACCCACACGCTGTATGTGACGGTGCGCCAGGCAGCAGCCACCCTGCGCGAGATGCTGCGGCTGGAAGCGGCAACGCAGTTCGGTCTGGCTTCCCGCGACGTCGTGGCAAAGGCTGGGCGCTTCATGGGCCTGGGATTCACTGTGCCTACGCTCAGCTTCGGTGAGGTGATCGCGGCCAAGCGCGGCGTGTGGAAAGTGCCGAAGACACCTGCGCTCAAACCGCGTGCCGAGTTCCGGCATGTCGGACAGAGCTATCCGCGTGTCGATGCCCGTGCCAAGCTGACCGGTACCGCCGTCTACGGGTACAGCGCCCGCCTGGGCGGCATGCTCTACGGCGCGGTGGCCCGTCCACCCCGCTACGGCGCCCGGCTGGTGAGGGCAGTGACGGACCGGGCGCAGAAGCAGCCCGGCGTGATCGCGGTGGTGGCCGATCTGAAAGCCGGCTTCGTCGGCCTGGCGGCCACCACACGGACCCAGGCCAACGCGGCAATCACCGCCCTCAACCTGACCTGGGAAGGCGGCACCACCCTGTCGCAAAGCGAACTCGAGCACGCGCTGAGTGCCTCACGCTCGGGCGGCGCGGTGCTGCGCCGAAGGGGCGACACCGCCCGCGTCCTGGCCGCTCCAGGCGTCATTGAAGCCTCGTACCACACGCCTCTGGCCGCGCACGCCCATCTGGAGCCGCTGGCCGCCCTGGCGAACGTCACCGCCTCGGAGGTCGAGGTGTGGGTTTCAACCCAGTCGCCTGGGCAGGTCGAGCGCGATCTCAAAGCCGCCTTTCCAGGTCGAAGCATTCGCGTCCATCCGACCTATCTGGGCGGCGGATTCGGGCGCAAGACCACGCAGCACGCCGCGCTGGAGGCCGCGCGGCTTTCACGCGCCACCGGCACGCCGGTCCACGTCGGCTGGACCCGCGAGGACGATCTGCAACATGCTTTCTACCGTCCACCCACGCACACCAGATTTCGGGCGCGACTCGAACATGGTCAGGTGCTGGCTCTGGAGCAGCACACCGTCAGCGGTGACGTCATCTTCGGCGTGCAGCCGCCGCCTGGCGGCGACGCCACCATCAAAGCGCTCGGCTTCGATCCTGGCGTGCTGATCGGGCAGTTCGCCGAGTACCACTTCCAAGCGTACACGGTGGTCAACCACCGATTGAAACTGCCGATTCCCACCGGTCCCTGGCGGGGCCTGGGCAGTCTGGCAAACATCTTCGCGCTGGAAAGCTTTATGGATGAACTGGCGCAGCAGGCCAGGCTCGACCCCCTCGAATTCCGGCTGCGGCATCTGCCCCGAAGCGCGCTCGGTAGACGATTCAAGCAAGCACTACTGACGGCCACCGACGAATCCGGCTGGACCCGTTCTCGCACGCCCGGGCTGGCTCTTGGCCTGGCCTGCTGCGCGGACGTGAACACGGTGGTCGCGGTGGTCAGTGAGGTGTCGGTACAGGACGGACGCGTCCTTGTAGAGCGCGTGACCGTCGCCGTGGACCCTGGCCTGGTCGTCAATCCGGCGGGAGCGCGGTTGCAGGCGGTGGGGTCGGTGGTCATGGGCCTGAGTTCAGCGCTGCTGGAGCGGCTGACGGTCACGAACGGGCTTGTCACCGAGTCCAATTTCGATTCGTACCCGATTATTGACATGGCAAATACCCCGCCTATCGATGTGCATCTGATCGAAAGCGGTGAGGTGCCCTTCGGGATGGGTGAACCCGTGATCGGGCCGGTGGCCGCCTCAGTCGGCAACGCCATCTTCGCGCTGACCGGGCAACGGCTGCGGTCCCTGCCCTTTGACCTTCAAGGCGTCTGACGAGGGACGCGGGATGGACTTGACCCATGTGAATCTCGTTTTTTACGGAAAGTATCGTGTACAGGAGGCTCCGTATGAACATAGCTCTCTGGATTGTACAAGGCGTGCTGGCCGCCGTATTTTTCTCCGCTGGCCTGATGCTCTTTGTGCGCTCGAAAACACAGCTGTATAACGATCCGGCCATGAGCTGGAGCAAGCCGGCGAGCCAGAACACCATCTGGCTGATCGGCCTGGCCGAAATCGCCGGAGCCGCCGGCCTGCTGCTGCCCGCCCTGATCGGCATTCTGCCGGGCTTGGTGCCGCTGGCCGGTCTTGGCCTGGCTCTGTTGATGGCTGGGGCCGTCTTCACCCACCTGCGGTTGCGCCAGAGCTTTACCCCGGCGCTGGTGTTCGGCCTGCTCTCCCTGACGGTCTTCGCCGGGCGGCAATGGATGGTCCCGCTGTAATCATCACGGAACACCCCTCAGGCGAAGGCCATATCGGCTATCGTCATCTGCACCTCGGTGCGGTAGTGTTCCTTGCGGGGCGTGTCGAGCGGACTGGTCCAGTACACCTCGCGGTACTGGGTGCTGAGGCTCAGGCCAGCTTCCGAGGCGTGAAGAAACATCGCCTGCAAGGCCAGGTGAATCGGCTCGAAGCCTCCCACGTTCAGGGTGGACAGCGCCTGCCTGGCCCGGGTCCAGCACAGCTCGAAGCCCGGCGGTGGCTCGGTGGCCTGCGCCAGTGGCACCCCGAACACGTGCAGGCGCTCCTCGAAGGGGTCGCCCTGCAATTCCAGCCGTGAGGCCTCCAGCGGACTGAGCGCCCTGGGCAACTCGGTGCTCGAAAAACACGGCCCAGCCGCGTCCAGGCCCAGCCGCACCAGCTCCTCGCGCAGCTTTCCCAGGGCGAAGGTGCGCGTCTGGTCTTTGCGGTAGATGGGCAGACTGAAGCGCAGACAGAGAGCTGGCTGGGCCTGCAAGGTCACCTGCTGCACCGGATAGAGCTGCCCGGGGCGGGTTTCCATGCCGCGCAGCACGGCCAGGCTGCGCTCGTACACCACGATCTTCTCCGCGATGCGCTCGCGGTGCTCGGCCAGCTGGGCCACCGCCGCCTGCACGTCGGCCTCGTCCAGAAAGCGCCGGATGTCCTTGAGCGGCATGTCGAGGTTTCGCAGCAGCCGGATGTACACCGCCCGCGTGAACTGGTCGGGGTGGTAATAGCGGTAGTTCGACTGCGGATCGGTCCTCGTCGGCGTCAGCAGGCGCTGAAGCTCGTAGAAGCGCAGCATCCTGGCCGACAGCCCCACCAGGATTGAAAACTTGCCGATGGTGAGCAGCGGTTCGGACGCTTCGCCGCTGGTGGTTGACATGGGTTCACCGCCTGTGTCTCGTCTGGTTTACATCTGATCTGGCCAGCCCCGGGGTCATTCTTTCACGCCGCCCGCCGTCATGCCGCCGGTAAAAAAGCGCTGGAACAGGTAGAACAGCAGCACGATGGGCAGCGCGCCCACGATGCTGGCCGCCGCGAACACGCCCCACTTGGTGGAAAACGCCCCGTTCACGAAGTTGCGCAGACTCATGCCCACCGTCCAGTGGTCCACCCCGGTCAGCACCAGGTTGCTGATCAGGAATTCAGCGTAGGTGCCGATGAACTGGTTGACGAACACGAACACCAGCACCGGCCCCGAGAGCGGCAGCACGATGCGCCAGAAGGCTCCCCAGCGGGTCGCGCCGTCCACCAGGGCGGCCTCCTCCAGCGAGGCGGGCAGGCTCTCGACGTAGCCCTTGTAGATCCAGGTGTTGAAGGCAATCGCGCCGCCAGAATACGCCAGCACCAGCCCGGTGAAGGTGCCCAGCAGCCCCAGGGTGTACAGCAGGTAATAGGTGGCGACCAGCCCCAGAAAGCCGGGAAACATCTGCACGAAGATGAAGAACAGCAGCGTGCCGAAGCGTCCCGGAAAGCGCAGCCGGGCCATGGCGTAGCCGGCGGTGGTCGAGAGCAGGATGCCCAGCAGCCCGGTCATGCCCGACACCAGCATGGTGTTGCGGACGTGCAGCAGGAATTTGGTCTCGGTACCCGAGCCGGTGAACTGGCTGCCCGAGAGGAGCACCAGCCACAGCGCCAGCGCCCCCAGGAACACCCGCTGCCCCCAGACGGCCAGAGGTAAGCCTGAGACTGCCGGGCGCATTCTGGACCCCAGCGAACTGAACGCTGCCCCCAGCAGGCCCAGCGCGCCGACGCCCAGCAGCGCCCACTGCCAGAGGGGGATCGTCACGCCCTCTACAAGGCGGCGGTAATTGCCCAGGCCGTACTGCGACATGTCGGGGATGATCCTGGCCCGCAGCAGCAGGTTGTCGCTCTGGACGGTGCTGACGCCGTACAGCGAGTTGCGGGTGTCGAAGCTCGCCAGCACGATGTAGATCAGCGGATACAGGGCGGCCAGCACCACCGCGCACAGGATCAGGTGGGTGAGCTGCACGCTGTACACGCCCCAGAACCCCACCCGCCGCCTGCCGGTGGTGTTGCGGGCAAGGAATACCGTCAGGGCGCTGGTCAGGGCCAGCACGCCCAGCAGCGCCAGCACGCCCAGCAGCCCGGCCCAGCCGCCGTGGGCCACGCGCACCAGCCCGAAGGCCTCGCGCGGCTGGACCCGCGACCCCAGTTCCCGGCCCAGCCAGAGCACGAACACCAGCGCGGCCAGCCCCAGCAGCCAGGGCCAGACGCGCGGCCACCAGCCCGCACCGGGAAGCAGGGTGGGCGTCCCGGCGGCCTTCACCGCTGGGCCTCCCTGAACACCCCGGCGACCCGGAAATTGATGGCGCTGATGCCGATGGTCAGCACGGCGATCAGCACCGCCACGGCGCTCGCCAGCCCGTACTGGGAGCCGCCCGAGGTGCCGAACGCCGTCTCGTAGCCCCAGCTGATCAGCAGCGACACCGACGAGGCCGTGGCGGTGGCCGGTTCCAGCGGCGGCGCGGTGATGCCCGTGAACAGCAGATAGATGATGCCGAAGTTGTTGAAGTTGAAGGCGAAACCCGAGAGCAGCACCGGCGTCAGGGCGGTGCGCAGGTTGGGCAGCGTGATGAACCTGATCTGCTGCGCGCGGCTGGCCCCGTCAATCTCGGCGGCCTCGTACAAATCTTCGGAGATGGTGGCGAGCGCCGAGAGGGTGGCGGTCATCATGAAGGGAAAGCCCAGCCACAGGTTGATGCCCACGATGGCGACCTTGGCCCACAGCGGGTCGCTCAGCCAGGGAACGGGATAGCTGCCCAGCAGCCCGAGAATACGGTTGACCACGCCGAAATTCTGGTTGAGCAGCGCCGCCCACATCTGCACGCTGATCACGGTGGGCACCGCCCAGGGCAGAATGAGCAGGGTGCGGTAGATGCCCCGGCCCCGGATGGCCTTGTTGCTGAGCAGCAGTCCCAGGAACAGGCCCGCGAACAGGTTGATCAGCACAGTGGTGAACGCGAACATCAGGTTCCAGGCCAGCACCGGCAGCAGCTGCACGCCCGCCTTGCCCACGATCTCCTGAAAGTTTGCCAGGCCGAGGTACCCCACCGCGTTGATGCGGGTCAGGTCTTGCGCCCTGAAGGTGGCCGGAACCGGCTGGGAGAACCGCACCGCCTGCCCGGCGCTCGACGAAACCGTCCGGATCAGGGGCGTGCCGCCCGCGTCGTCGAGCAGCGCCACAGTCTCTCCGACACAGCTGGGAAGGCGGCACGACAGGCTGGCTGCCAGACTGCTCTGCAAAATGGCGAAGCGCTCCAGCCGCAGCCCCAGCCTGTCGGCGTCCAGCGCCGCGACGGGCATGCGCCGCGCCGAGTCCGGTGACCCGGAGTTGAGCGAGCTGTAGTTGCTGAAGGCAAAGTTCACCGTCAATACGATGGGAAACACCGTGAAGGCCAGCAGAAACACCAGCGCGGGCATCAGGTACATCCAGTTGCCCAGCCCCGGAAAGCGGCGGCTCAGCAGGTACAGCAGCGGAATCAGCGCCGCACCAAAATACACCAGCAGCAGGTAAGGCGGCCCCTGCGGGGTCAGGCGGGCCGCCCCCCAGGCCAGCGCCGCGCTGAGACTCAGGGCCAGCAGCAGCAGCCCCAGGGTGCTCAGCAGGGCGCGCGTGCCCTCGGGAGCGGGGCGGGCGGGCAGGTGGAGCGGGCGGGCAGCAGTCAAGGCGAAACCTCAGGCGGGGGGAGGGGGCGAGGGCGTACAGCGACTGGACGGCCTGGGTAGGCGACGCGGGGTTAATGAGACCTTCATTTTGACAGATGCGTAGGTCGGAGGCGACTGTCCAGCCTGCACAGACGCTGGCAATACAGACGCTGGCAATCAGGTAAGAAAAACCCGCCCCCCGTTCCGGAACGTTCAGAACATGCAGAGGGGGCG
>JANXWI010000440.1 GCA_025351205.1 Deinococcus sp. | reverse complement strand
ATTGGCCAGCAACGCACCCTGCTTGAAAATGGCCGCAGCCTCGGCCTGAAGGTCAGGCTGGAGTAGAAGCGTCTCGGAGAGCGTTGGCGCTCTTTGGCTACAGATGGTACGTTTTGATCCCCTATTCAGGGTGACCTGTCGGATTTCGTCAAGTAGTTTCTACCAGACCAGTGAATGTGACGTTCTCACTCGCAACCTGACCTGATTACGGTTGTCTCAGTGACTCAGGCAGCATGGATGCAAAACAAGGCCATCCGTATCGTTTCTGAGGACGCATGCTTTGGCACTTTTGTTTCAATCCCAGAGCACTTCAGGCCGTTCTCTGTCCACATTCAGGTGACTCCCGCAACGGGGGCAGTCGCCCCGGAACAGGTCCCAGTGATGCTGAGGGCTTTCCGGGCACCTGAGCCGGTGCTGCTTGAACACGAAATCGGTTTTCCCATTGGGAAGGTCGATGAATTTGCGTTCGAGCAGGCCCACGTCGTGCAGGTCTTCGCAGTCCTTGCAGCTGATGGTCATCGTGACGGCCAGGAAGCCCTCACTCACGCCGCCACTCACCAGCGTCTCGAATTCGCACTTTGGGCAGGCGTACTTGTAGCTTGCTCCCATCGGGTCACCTCGGGGTTGAAAGAATGCGTACGGCAGGTCGGCGCGGCCCGCCAGGATCGGGGAGGCGACAGAGTTCAGCACTGATTTAAGGATTAAGGTGCTATCACCACGGTTGTTTTCTATCGTCTGGGACACGTTTTCAGAGAAGCTTTCCCGCTGCCGGTGCAGCTATGGGCGCTCAGCGGTCAGGGGTCGGTCACCTCGACTTTCCCATCGTCATGCACCCGGCACAGCACCTTAAACGGAGTCTGGATGCCCGCCACCTCCAAGATGGGACGCCAGAACCACAGCCGTCCTTGACCAAAGGCCATGTTCGTGGGCCTCGCGTCCATCTGCTGTATGTAGCTGCCCTGTTGATGCACGTCAGACCTGGTGACACCGATTTTCTCCGCTACAGCCTGCTTGCACATGCGCTCGGTGTCGCTGCTGGTGTACGGACCTTCTGCCACCAACCGGACGGCCTCGGTGTTTGCGGCTGCCTGGGTCTCCCGCTGCTGCCTGGCCTGTTGATCCGTCGCCCGCTGGGCCGCGTCCTGCTGGGCCTGGGCGTCCCGCTGGGCCTGCTTCTGCTGGTCGGCCAACGCCTGATCTGCCTGACGTTTAGCTGCCGTTGCGGCGTCGGTCGCCCGCTTCTGCGCGATCAGGCGTTCGGTCTCTGCGCGGGCCGCCGCTGCTCTGGCGTCCGCAGCGGTCCGTTCCGCCAGGGCGGCGGCAGCCCGGCTGTTGGCGGCCAGGGTTTCCTGGCGCTGCACCTCCATTCGGCGGTCCTCGGCCTGCCTGCCGCTGATGGCGACCACCGGCAGACTCAGGGCCACCACGAGCATCCCGGCGGCAAAGGTCAGTTGCTGGGCGCGCCGCAGATCGACCTTCCGCGAAACCTGGACCCACTGGATCAGGCGCTGCAAGAGGCCGCCCTGTCCAGTGTTGTGTAAGACCACGGCTCCCAGGCCAAAAACAATGAACGGGTACAGCCAGTGCAACGTCATGGTCCAGCCGATCAGCAGCACCCACACGAGATACAGCAGATAGTTGGTCTTCTGCGGCTGTGAGGGCGGGTTCATTGCAAGGCCCTGGGCAGGGACAGGGACGAGGCGGGGAACTTGACGGGACTGTCGTAACGGGCGGGGTGACCAAGTAGAAAGAGATTGAGCAGCATGTGGAGTCCCCTGGGTCATGTGGCCTCACCGTGCAGGTACGCACTCAGCGCACCGCCCATTCTGTGAGGCCCGCACGAGTCTACAAAAGTAGGACTTACAAAGACATGTCACGCTTGCACATGTCGCACAGAACGTCCCCGACCTTGAGGCTTGAGGGATGGCAGACTTCCGGCGGCGCACACGGGACCTTCCCGACCTCAAGCCTGAAGACGATCAATTCCAGATGTGGCTGGGAGCGCGCATCCGGGAGGTACGGCTGGCCGCCGGGCTGAATCAGGACGATTTTAGCTACGCCGTGAGGGTACAGCGCAGCTACGTGGGCATCATCGAGAATGGCAAGCGCGACGTGCGCGTCAGCACCTTGCGCCGCATCGCTGGTGCCTTCGGACTCCAGCTCCATGAACTGCTCGACCCCAGCTTTGTACTGGATGCACAACAGCTCCAGAAACAAGCCCACGGCTAACGCGTTGGCACTCAGGACCGATCTGCTCGTTCGCCACCTGCACTCATGTCCCAGACATGGAGCAACTCTCATCAGCCAGGTCAGGCCCTGAACTTCCTGCCGTCAGGCCAAGCTGCATGTCCGGCCCACCATTTCCCGTGCAAATGTTGCCCGAACTGCGACCGCCCGCGCTCTGCTTGTAGAAGATACCGCCCTTGCTATTGTTGCTCACCGTATTGTCCAGCGATTCGGGGGCGGCGCTGCCCGTGATGATCAGTCCGTAGAAAGTATTGCCCTCGATGGTGTTGCCAGAAATAGTGCCCGCAGCGTTCTCAGCGAAGACGATGCCGCTCTGCTTGCTGCCGCTGACGGTGTTGCCGCTCAGGGCCGGGTGAGCCGTGCCCCAGGCGGAAATACCAGGACGGCCACTGAGCCGGATGATGTTGCCTGAGGCGGTGCCGCCCGCGCGATCTGAAAACGACAGGCCGTTCTCGCTATTGCGCTCGACGGTGTTGCCGATCAGATCCGGTTCGGCGTCCTGGGTGACCGCAATACCGGCGCGGGCGTTGTTAGAGACCACATTGCCTCGCGCCGTTCCGGCTGCACCTCCGAAGTAGGTGAGGCCACTCTGGCGGTTGTACTGAACCGTGTTGCCGTTGATCGACGGCGCGGCCTGATCCTGCACCCCGATCCCCTGGAAACCGTTGCGCTCGATGGTGTTCTTCTCGATCCTGGGGGCCGCCTGCTCGAAGATGCTCAGGCCGCGCTGCCCGTTGCCAACGATGCGGTTGCCGACGATGAGCGGGGTCGCGTTTCCCCGGATGTGCAGGCCATGCGCCCCGTTGCCCTCGATCACGTTGTCCCTCAGCGTGCCGCTCGACTGGTCCATGAACAGGCCGCCGCCGTCGGTGTTGCGGCTGAGGCTGGACCCCGAGACGGTGGCCGAGGAGGTATCGCTGACGTACAGCCCATAGGCGTTGTCGGTCAGCTGGCTGCCCGTAATCTCGGCGCTTGCCCCCTCCGAGAGCCACAGCCCGCTGCCGTAAGCTTTTTGCGCCTCGTCGCGCACCGCGCCGCTCAGCCGCACATCCGACAGGGTTAGGTGCCCGCCAGAGACCAACAGGGTACGGGCAGGGGCCTGTCCACGGTGGCTGACGGTCAGGCCGCTCAGGGTGAAGTCTACGCCCTTCAGGATCAGGGTGTCCTCGGCGGTGTCGCTCAGCAGGATGGTCTGGTCCTGGCCTGCTCCGGTGACGGTGGCCGA
>JANXWI010000510.1 GCA_025351205.1 Deinococcus sp. | reverse complement strand
AGAACCGCAGCTTGGTGCCGCGTTGACGGCCAGCAGGTTGGTCTTCTGCGTCACGGCCTGGGCGCTCAGGGGCAGCGACAGGTACGGGGTCAGGTCGCCTGTGACGGTGGCTGAGGGCGCGCTGGCAGGATCGGTGCCGGGCGTATTGACCGAGGCGCAGCCCGCCAGCGAAAGCAGCAGAATCAGACCGAGAGAGGCGGGCAGAAAGGGCAGAGTGGTCTTCGAGTGGTTCATATGTTCTCCTGTGAATTTAACTTTTTCATCTTATGCTTAAGACATGTTAACGGTCAGTTGGGCGCTAGACAGGCATAAAAAGCGCATAAGCGCTCTCTGATGGGCCAGCAGCCAAAGTGTATATTTCCAATGTATTCATATTTGTCACACAATACTGGCAAGCGCCGCCGTGAGGACACTTGGTCGCTTCTTGACCAGAACAGCGCCCATGAGGACGCTTGCTCGCTTCTTGACCAGAACAGCGCCCATGAGGACGCTTCGCCGCTTGGGCAGAACGGACGCGCCTGGGCACGCCTGCCCGCTTCCAGTCGGGTCAACAGGTATTCCATAACCGATTGACCGGCAGTCCTTATCAGTGGCGACCCAGCGGCCTGTTGCCAGACGCTTCATTTCCAGCCTCAGGCCCGGCGTCACCGGGTTTGTTCAGGCTCACGCGCGGCAGCAGGTCGGGGTGGACCGGGAAGGTGGCCGGGGCAGGCGCGGCGGTGCTCGTTGCAGTGGACGCGCCGTGTTCGGCTGTCCGCTCGGCGCGGTTGGCGCGGGCACTGGAGATTCCCCCGGCCACCCGCCGCAGCAGGGCCAGGCCGCCCACGATCACGATCCAGCCTTTCTTCAGGAACAGCAGGATCAGCCCGAGCAGGCCCACCTTCTGCGCCACCACGCCGCCCGCGATCAATCCGGCCAGCCCGTAGGTCGCCAGTTTGTCGCTGCCTTCCCTGAAGTCCTGATAACGGTTGCCCGCCGTAAACTGCACTGCTGGCAGCACCTTCTGCATGCCCGCTTTGATCTGCGCGAGCTGCCCGGACGACCCCACCGCGTTCAGTTCCAGCACGTCCTGGCGGCCCAGTACCCGCACGGCGTAGTTCAGGGTGTGGTGGCTGGCTTTGGCCGCAGAAGTCTTATCAACAGAGGTCTTATCAACACTGTCAAAAATCACGTCTTTGGCCCAGACCATGCTGTGCTGCGCCGGGTTGTAGCTCGGGGCCTCGGCCCAGCCCACCAGCGTCACGGCCTCGTACCCCGCCTCGGTGCGCGATTTGTTGTTGTCCTGGGCTGCACTCTTCATCTGGGAGAGCAGATCGTCGTAGTCGATCTTGGCGGCGTCGGCGTCGCTCACGTGCCCGTCGGTGTTCTCGGTGATGACCACGAACCAGCTGTCCTGGGTGCTGGCGCTGTCCGGGATCAGCAGGCCCTCGATGTCCGAGACGGCGTCCGGCGGATTGCCCTCCCGGATCAGCAGCGCCTTGGCCTGAGCCGCGTCCAGGTAACGCAGGCTGGGACTGGCCTGAATCTCCACCTTGCCGTTCAGGACGGCGAGGGGCGCGGTCTGGAAGTTCAGGCTGGGCACGGCGGCAGGCGTGGGCGGGGCTGCCAGGGCGGTGCAGCCGAGAAGGCCGAGCAACCAGATCGCCACCGGAAAGGAACGTCTGCTCATCATGCTTCTCAGCATAAACGTTTTCTGAAGATCATGAGGCCGATGTGTGGACCAAGCGGGCACACCCCCACAGCATGAAGGCGGAGGCACTCCCGTCTCGTATGAATGACAGTCTCGGTACCCGAGCCTCGTGGCTCCAGTCCAGGTCACCCCTGCCGAACGTCTGAAGGCAGCGGTCATCCGTTGACGTATCAACAAGGTGATGAGCTTATACTGAGCGCCACATGAAATGACCATTCAGAAAGCGTCTGCCGCCGCTGTTCGCAGGAATCCTCCTGAGTGGCCTGCTCACCGCCTGCCCGCAGCCCGTGCCGCTGCCCACCTCACCCACCTTCAGCCTGAATTTCAGCTACCCGGCCCAGGCCGACACCACGCCGGGACTGACGCTGGCGGCCTACAGCTACACGGGCGCGGGCAGGGTGATTGCCATCAACGGCTACGGCGGTTATCCCGGCTCATACGGCGCGTACTCGTCGCCGATCACACCGGCCACCAGCCCGGTGCCCGTAAATTACAACCTGGCCTCGCTGTACCTGGGCGGCTACACCCTCGACAGCCTGCTGAGTCCCAACGGCGCGAACTGCCAGTCCTTCAGGCCGCCGCAGGACGCCGCGCTGGGCAGCGTCACGGTCACGCCCGCCGACGTGAAGACCTGCTACGTCTACTTCGTGGCTTACACCGACAGCAACAGGAACGGCCTCCCCGAAAGCAGTGAGGTGAGGTACATGACCCACGACGTGCTGAGCTACGCCGACAAAACCGTGACGCTCAGCTTTCTGACCGCCGCGCCCAACATGAAGCAGACCTGGAATTTCGCGGCGGGCTGGAGCCGGGCGGCCCATTACGTCTATCTGCCCGACGACAGCGCCACCTACCTGCGCAGCCTGAACAGCGACCCGGTGCAGCGCTACGAGTTGCACGAGCCGACGCCGTTTACGAGTCAGTAAAGCGATTGCAAGAGGACCTGGAATGAACTCATATCTGCTGGCACTCAGAAACTATGGCAATTTTGCAGACCGCACCAGAAGACGGGATTTCTGGCTTTTTGTTCTGATCAACAACATTGTTTACCTGGCCCTTCTCTTTGTGGATGGCAAAATCGGCACGGCGTCTCAAGATTTCACCATAGGCGTGTTGAGTGGCTTCTAGAGCATTTGTCAAAAAGGCTTTCTCTTTTTGACCGA
>JANXWI010000416.1 GCA_025351205.1 Deinococcus sp. | reverse complement strand
CCGTCCACCCCCTCCCAGCCTCCCCCCTCAAGGGGGAGGGGCTAAAGACCAATCATTTGGGATTTAAATTCGTTTGCCACACAGCTGTTAATCAACGGAAGCAGAATTGATCCTGTTTCACCGTCAAATATTCAAACAGGGATGAATTGCCCCGCCTTTGCCCCCTCACCCTTGAGGGGGGAGGGCTGGGGAGGGGGTGGACGGGCCGGGCATCTGATGTTCGTTGATTCATATCTTCTAACTTCTCAAAGTAAAGCTGGCGAAACGCATCGGTTTCGCCAGCTTCATTCTAACTCCTGCTTCAACCATCAATCAGGCGACAGCCTCGCCGCCGACCTGCATCCTGAAAATGAACTTGGTCACCTCGGCCTGAAGGTTCTCGATCATTTCGTTGAACATGTTGGTCGCCTCGAACTTGTACTCGGAAAAGGGGTCGCGCTGGCCGTAGCTGCGCAGCCCGATGCCTTGCCGCAGCACGTCCATGCCGTGCAGGTGCTCCTTCCAGTACTGATCGACCACCTGGAGCAGCACGTAGCGTGACACGCCGTTGAGCAGCGAGGCTCCCAGCTCGTCCTTGCGGGCGTCAAAGGCGTCGGCCACCGCTGCGATCACCCGTCGGTGGGCCTCCTCGGCGGGCACGGCGGGCAGGCCAGCGAACTCGAAGCTCTCCAGGGCGGGCACGGCGTCGGCGATGCTGGAGCGCAGGGCGTCGGTGTCCCAGGCTTCCGGGTCGGCGTCCAGCGGCAGGTGCTCACTCAGCTGGGCGTCCACGTAATTCACGATCATGCCCTCGGTGCTTTCCTCCACGTCCTCGTCCGGCCCGAGCAGCACTTCGCGGCGCTGGGCGTAGATGGTCTCGCGCTGCTTGCTCATCACGTTGTCGAATTCGAGCAGCTGCTTGCGCGTGGAAAAGTTGCGGTCCTCGACCCGCGCCTGCGCCTTCTCGATGGCCCCGGTCACCATGCGGGCCTCAATGGGCTGGCTGTCGTCCATGCCCAGGCGGTCCATCATGGCGACCACCCGGTCATTGGCGAACAGGCGCATCAGCTCGTCTTCAAAGGACACGTAGAAGCGGCTGCTGCCGGGGTCGCCCTGGCGTCCGGCGCGTCCGCGCAGCTGGTTGTCGATGCGCCGCGACTCGTGCCGCTCGGTGCCCACGATGTGCAGCCCACCCGCCGCCTGTACCTTGGCCCGGTCCGCCTCGGTGGCGTCACGGGCGGCCTCGGCCTCCTGCACGAACTGGGGCGTCACCCCCGGCAGGAGTGCCGCCAGTTGCGCCGCGTTGCCGCCTTTGCGCATCACCGACTTGATGAAGTTCTCGGTGTTCTGGTCGTAGCGGCTCAGGCCCATCGCCTCCAGGCGTTCGCCCAGCATGAACTCGGCGTTGCCGCCCAGCATGATGTCGGTGCCGCGCCCGGCCATGTTGGTGGCGATGGTGACCTGCCCGCTGCGCCCGGCCTGCGCCACGATGCTGGCCTCCTGGGCCTCGTATTTGGCGTTCAGGACGTTGTGCGGAATGTTCACGGCGTGCAGCAGGCGCGAGAGGGTTTCCGAGCTGTCGATGCTCACCGTGCCGATCAGCACCGGGCGGCCCGTGGCGTACATCTCCACCGTCTCGTTCACCACCGCCGCGTACTTGCCCGCCACGGTGCGGTAGATCAGGTCCTCGGCGTCGGAGCGGATGATCGGCAGGTTGGTGGGAATCACCAGCACGTCGCTGCCGTAGATGTCCAGAAATTCCTTCTCCTCGGTCTTGGCGGTGCCGGTCATGCCGGAGAACTTGCTGTACAGCCGGAAAAAGTTCTGGTATGTGATGGTGGCGAGCGTCTGGTTCTCGTTTTCGATCTTGACGCCTTCCTTGGCCTCGATGGCCTGATGCAGCCCCTCGCCGTAACGCCGACCCGCCATGCTGCGCCCGGTGAACTCGTCGATGATGATGACTTCACCCTCGGCGTTCACGATGTAGTCGGTGTCTTTCTGGTAATGGTCCTTGGCCCGCAGCGCCTGGGTGATCATGTGGGCCTTTTCCATGTTGTCCAGGCTGTACAGGTCGTCGATGGACAGCAGTTTTTCCAGCCGGGTAATGCCGCCCTCGGTCAGGTGCACGCCCTTGCTCTTTTCCTCGATGGTGTAGTCGCCCGTCGGCTCGTCGCGCTTGCCCGGCTCAGCGGGTTCGCCCCGGTTCAGGCGCTTGACCAGTTTGGCGATCACGAAATACTGGTCGGTGGCCTTCTCGGCGGCTCCCGAAATGATGAGTGGCGTGCGGGCCTCGTCGATCAGGATGCTGTCCACCTCGTCCACGATGGCGAAGTTCAGCGGCGTGGCGGCCCGCAGCACCAGCGCCGAGGGGTCCTGGGCCATGTTGTCGCGCAGGTAGTCGAAGCCCAGTTCGCTGTTGGTCACGTAGGTCACGTCGCAGCCGTAGGCCACCTGCCGCTGCTGCGGAGTCATGTCGCGCTGGATGGCCCCCACGCTCAGGCCCAGCGTGCGGAACAGCAGGGCGTTTTCCTCCGCGCCCACCCGCACCAGGTAGTCGTTGACCGTGACCAGGTGGGCGCCCTTGCCTTCCAGCGCGTTCAGTGCCAGCGCCAGCGTCGCCACCAGCGTCTTGCCCTCGCCGGTGCGCATCTCGGCGATGCGGCCCGCGTGCAGCGCCGCCCCGCCGATCAATTGCACGTCGTAGTGGCGCTTGCCGATGGCGCGGCGGCTGGCCTCGCGGATCAGCGCGAAGGCCGGAACCATCACGTCATTCAGGCTCTCGCCGCCCTCCTGCACCCGCACCCGCAGGGCCTGAAAGGCGGCGGCCAGGTCCTCGGTGGCCTTCATCTCGTCTTCCAGTGCGCCCACCGGCTGCACTACGCTCTTGGTCAGGCGCTGCACGTCGCGTTTGTTGTTGTCGAACATCTCGTTGAGGAAGCGGAACATAATGCCCCGAGTATACCCCGGCCAGGGTGAGCAAGGGAATTGAGTGTGGGGGACTCAGGGATGGTGAGGCGCAGCGACCAGAAGACAGGTTGTATGCTGCTCGCCATGAATATGACCGATGTCGATTCCAGCATGATCTTGTCGGTAGGCTACGACGCCGGGAAGAAAACCATGCGTGTGCTGTTTGCCAGCGGCAAAACCTACGACTACCAAGGCGTTCCGGCAGCCGTTTACAAGGGGCTGATGGATTCCAGCTCGAAGGGCAGCTACATGAACGGGAACGTCATCGACTGTTACCCCACCTCGCAGGTCAGGGGGCGCGGGCGAAAATGAAACAGCAGATGGCGTCAGGTTTTCGCTGGCTGTGCGTGCTGTGCTTTATGGGCGCGGCGCTCCGGCATACCTCCGACCTGTGGCGTGGTGGCTGGCTGCCTTACACCTCCTTCCCACTCTGGACAGACATCTTCTGGACGACACTGACGTTCCTCGACCCGCTGGCAGCGCTGATGCTCTGGCTGCGGCCCCGTCTGGGTGCGTGTCTGGCGCTTGCCATCATGATAACAGACGTAGGTATCAATGGATTCTGGGCCATTCAAACTGGACTGTCAGGTGTGCTCGGTGTCACCACGCTCATGGCGCAAACGCTGTTTCTGGGCGCAGTGATGGGCGGGTTTCCACTGCTGTGGTCGCTCGGTCCGCCGAGGGTGAATAAGGTATAGCCCCATTGTTTGGCCCACAAGTGGTTTGTCCGTTCCAGATGACTTCCGGAATGGTTTAAGTACGATCTAATTCGTAAATGAGCTGAAACTCATACATCCGGCAATTCGTCGTCTATACTCCGCACCGATGGAATGAAGACACACCCGAAGGCGATAAGCGCGGTGAACAATCCCAGGATCACGAAGGCCATCGCGTATCCGCCGCCGGGCAGGCTCCCGGGCCACCCACCGAGCAGATTTGGCCCATGCGCCTTCCAGAACGGCTGCAAGACAGCATCTGCCAGCGGGCCGATCAGAAGAAGACCAATCGGCGCTGTGAACTGCGAAATCAATCGGCGCAGAGCGAAAACACGTCCCTGCAATTCCTTTGGCGTCTTGCTCTGCCAGATAGCGTTCGCGCATCCGCCCCATATGGGAATCACGAAGCTCCCGATAAAGACGGCCACCATCCATACGAAGGTTATTGAACCCAGTCCAAACAGCAGCTGTCCAAACAAGCCAGAGACGAGAATTGAGCCGAAGACGCCGAGAATTTTGCGTCTGGGGCCTCCCCAGATGGACATGAGACTGCCTCCAGAGATCATGCCGAGGCCAAAAGCGCTGCCAATCCACCCGAGAATGGCCGTGTCACTTGTACGGCTCAGAACCAGCGGCGTCACCAGACGAAAAGTGACGAAAAAGCCGGTCAAGTTCACCGCCGCACCAATGAGAAGCATGTTCAGCAAACCGGAATGATTTTTGATGAATTTCCACCCCAAGAATACTTCTTCCCGCACCGAATATTTTTTAAGTTCCGGGCGTTCAGGCGATTTTTCTGGATTGGGTATGCTCAAGGCGGACAACACGAGTGCGCCAAAAACAAAAGTGAGCATATCGATGATGATCGTCCCTGAAATGCCGATGGTGGGAACGAGAAGCCCCGCAGCAATCGGCGCGACCAGTGTCGCCGCGCCCTCTCCCAGCGATTGGAGACCATTTGCGCGGCCCAGATGTTCACTGGGAACCAGGAGGCTCACTGTAGCCTGCTCGGCAGGCCACTGAAACGTACTGAAGGCGTTCGCTAAAGCCAGAAAAAGATATATTTTCCATAAATCGATATTTCCTGAAATGACAACAAGAAGGAGTGCGAGCGTTGTCAGTGCTTGACCAATATTGGAGAGAAGTATGACTATTTTTCTGTTGTACCGATCCACAATCAGACCAGCCAGCGGGGAAAGCAGAATGCCGGGAGTGTTGCCGAACAGGACCGCCAGAGTGAGAGGCGTAGCCGTGCCGGTCTTCTGAAAGAGCCAGACGCCCACGGCGAACGCAGACAGGCCACTGCCGAACGATGAAACAGATTGTCCCAGCCAGAGCCAGAAGAAGACGCGCATTTGCGGGAGCTGAAGAATGGCCGTCAAATCGCTCACCTCAGTTTACCGATCTGGAAAGCCATCTTTTCCTTCACCACTTGAGCCGTTTATAAGCTGGAGTCCGCTACATTTGCCAAAGGTGCGTAAGCCGCAGCCCCGCTCCCCAACCCCTCGGC
>JANXWI010000398.1 GCA_025351205.1 Deinococcus sp. | reverse complement strand
CGGCGCTGGCGTGGGCCTGGGCGTTCTGCTGGGCGTGGGCTGGTACTACGCCGACGGGCTGGTGCACGTGCGCCCGGTGCGCCGCCCCGCCTACCCGACCCGCGTGCTGGCCATAGAGGAAGGCCACGGGCATACCCACCTGACGCTCACGCGCACGCCCTCGACCTCACGGCCAGGGGTCATCACCCTCGACTGGCAGGTCGGGGGCAAGACGATGAACGCCCAGCTCGGCCCGCCCCTCTCCAGCAGTTCCAACAAAGGCGTGGTGCGCGAACTGCGCTGGCAATCTGCACCGTTGCGGGTGGGCCAGTCGGTGCGGGCCAGCACCATCGGGCACGGTCAGCCGCGAGACCACGGCCTGCCGCAGCAGGACATCACCGTGCCGAGCGAGCATGGCCCGATGCCCGCCTGGCTGGTTCCAGCGACGGGTGAAGGTCTGGCCGGGGCCGCTGGAAGCGACTGGGTGATCGTCACGCACGGCTACGGCGGGCTGCGGCAAGACGCCCTGCGGATTCTGCCAACCTTTCACCGCCTGGGCCTGAGCAGCCTGACCATCACCTTCCGCAACGCCGAGGGCGCGCCGCGCACCCCCCAGAAGGTGTTGCGGCTGTCGGCAGAGGAGTGGCAGGACCTGGAAAGCGCCGTGGAATACGCTTACCAGAACGGGGCGCGGCGGGTGCTGCTGTTCGGGTTCAGCATGGGCGGCAGCATCTCGCTGGCCTTCCTGCGCTACAGCAGGCTGGCAGGCAGGGTCGTAGCCGTGATGCTCGATTCTCCGGCGATGGAATGGCGCTCACTGATCACCCACCACGCCTACCGCTACCGCCTGCCGATTCCGCTGGTGCTGTCGCGCATCGTGGCGTGGCTGACGGTCTTCAAGAGCAAGCAGGATTTCGACGCCGTGGACCACCTGAGCGTGATGGACAGTTTCGACAAACCGATGCTGGTGTTTCACGGCTCGGCAGACAGGACCGTGCCGATTGCCCAGGTGGAAAAGTTCGTGCATGCCCGCCCCGACATCGTGGAGTACCACCGCGTCGAGGGCGGCCAGCACACTCGGCCCTGGAACATCGACCCGGAACGCTACGAGGCGGCGGTGGAGGCCTTCGTGAAGCGCGTACTCACCGAGCCTTCCGCTTCCAGCAGGACTGTCGGGACGCTCAGGGACAGCCAGCATGTCGATTCTTGACCGCCTGCGCTTCACCCCCAAGCGCCGCATCGTGGGCTGGGCGGCGGTGGGCTACGCCGCTGTCATCTTCGTCGGGGCGATTGCGGGCGCACAGATCATGCTGCGGGCGCGGTCCAGATGGGTGCCGGGCGAGTTTGTGCCGGTGCTGCGCCGGGGCAACGACGTGCTGCTGCCGGTGTCGCCCGAAACGCTGTCTCGCGGGGTGGTGGGCATCGTGCCGCTGCTGCCCAACAAGGGCCACGCGGTGCTGGGAGAGCACACCCTCAGCGGAACCCTGGCGCGGCGCACGGTTCAGCAGGAACGAGGCGTGCTGCCCACCGGCTCGCTGGCCTGGGTGTCGAGCTTCGTGTACAACGGCACGCCCGAGCAGCTGGGCATACATTTTGAGGACACCCACGTCACGACCGAGGTGGGCGAGATGCCCGCCTGGCACATACCGGCCATGTCAGGCGAGCGTGACGCCATCGCCATCGTGATTCACGGGCACGGCGGGCACCGGGCGCAGGGGCTGCGGGTGCTTGCGGCCCTGCGGCGCAGCGGCCTGGCCGCGCTGTACGTCACCTTCCGCAACGCGCACGGCGCGCCCAGGGTGGGCCGGGGCTACCTGACCCTGGGCGATCAGGAGGCCGACGACGTGGTGGCGGCGCTGCGCTGGGCACACGAGGCCGGATACAAACGGGCGCTGCTGTACGGCTTTTCCATGGGCGGCAACATCGCTCTGAGTGCCCTGCGACCAAAGCACGGCCCGCTGCCCCTGCCGGTGCTGGGCATCGTCCTCGACGGCCCGGCGCTCGACTGGCGCGATGTGATCCGGGCCAACGGGCGGCGCTACCACCTGCCCGCCTTCATGGCCCGGCACATGGGCCGCGTGGTGCAGGTTCTGGTGAAGCGCAGCAGCGGGCAGGACTTCGACGCGGTAGACCAGCTGGCCGCCGCCCGCAGCTTCACCCGGCCCATCCTGCTGTTTCACGGCACCCGCGACGGCACCATTCCGGTGTCGCAGTCCGACAAGCTGGCCGCCGCCCGTCCCGATCTGGTGGAGTACCACCGCATAGAAGGGGCCAAGCACATCCGCACCTGGAACCTCGACCCGGAAAAGTACGAGGCGGCGGTTGAGGCGTTTATCGAGCGGGTGTTGGGTAGGAAAACATGACAGGAGTTCCTGATTTCTACAAAACCCTATGTCTGGTAGACAGTTTTAGACACACAGCTTCCAGTATTTACCACGAATACTTCTATCAGTTGTCTGGGGTCAAAGATTTTGATGCTGTCACCCGGTTTAGTAGCGCAACTCCATTTCCAGTTGTGACCTCATCCATTACTTTACAGTTAGAAGACTGCTCATTGACCTGGGAACTGGAACACCGTCTCATGCCTTTCAACTTCAAATTATCTGGCAATGTGAGGGCCTCTGTGCCGAACACTCCTCATAGTGTCGGTCTTATCCTGGCTGAAGGAAGGTTTCATGATCTCGAAGAGTGGTCAGGAGTCTCCGAGAGTATCAGTGAAGAAACATCTGGTCATTTTCGACAGGCTCTGGAAGACAACGAACTTGAGCAACTGGCGCTCTCGATAAGAGCCACATTCCCCTTTAAGGAGTAATCACTATGCCTGAAGCTGTCATCGTATCCGCAGTCCGGACCCCGGTGGGGCGCGGCGGCAAGGGAAGCCTCAACACCACCCGCCCCGACGACCTCGCCGCTCTCGTCATGAACGAGGCCGTGAAGCGTGCGGGCATCGACGCCGCGCTGATCGAGGACGTGTACATAGGCTGCGCCATTCCTGAAGCCGAGCAGGGCCTGAACATTGCCCGCATGGCCGCGCTGCGGGCCGGAATGCCCGACACGGTGGGCGGCGTGACCGTCAACCGCTTCTGCTCCAGCGGGTTGCAGACCATCGCTATGGCGGCTGCCGCTGTGATTTCCGGGCAGGCCGAGGTGATGCTGGCGGGCGGCGTGGAGAGCATGAGCATGGTGCCCATGAGCGGCCACAACCCCAGCCCCAACCCCGATCTGGTGGACAGCCGCCCC
>JANXWI010000362.1 GCA_025351205.1 Deinococcus sp. | reverse complement strand
CCCTGCGCGTCGAAGAGTTGGTCCTGCGCCGCCACACACAGATTGCCCCGGTCCAGCCACAACCGGGTGATGACGGAAGATGACTGAGTGACGTCCAGTTCAATCAGAGGTGGTGCAGGGGTGGCGATTCGCACGCCGCCCGCCAGATTCCACAGCCTCACCGTATTTCTGCCCGCTCCGATCAGGTAACGGCCATCGGCAGTCCAGAGCAGCTGAAAGACCGTGTCGTTTTTCAGGGTCAGCACAGGCATGCCGGGCCGGGCCAGATAGACCTCGCAGAAGCGGAAGCCGGGCGGTTCAAAGCAGAACCGCGCGGCGGCTGCGTCACCTCTGGGCGAGAGCAGGGTCTGCCGCAGTGTCCACGGAAACTCTGGATGATTCAAGCTGTCGGCAGGGCCAGTGACCGTCACCGTTTTGCCATTCCTGAAAACGATGGTCGCTGTGGGGGTTGGCAGGATGGCAGCAGCGGCCAGAAGCAGAGCAAGCATGCCCGAGTGTAGATAAGAGACCTGACTACAGCGTGATAGCCGAGGAACCGTTGATTGGCTCCCCGGACTGGCGACGCTGAATGCTTACTTCTCAGCTCAGTCGTGTGCCCCGGCGAACTGCTCGGACTCGGTGCTGCCCTTCAGGGCGGTGGTGCTGCTCTGCCCGCCGCCCGCCGCCGTGGCGACGAGGTCGAAGTAGCCGGTGCCCACCTCGCGCTGGTGCTTGACCGCCGTGAAGCCGCGCTCCTGGGCCGCGAACTCCTTTTCCTGCAACTCCACGAAGCTCTTCATCTGGTTGCGGGCGTAGCCGTAGGCCAGCTCGAACATGCTGTGGTTCAGGCTGTGGAAGCCCGCCAGCGTGATGAACTGGAACTTGTAGCCCATCTTGCCCAGTTCGACCTGATACTTGGCAATGGTCTCGTCGTCGAGATTCTTCTTCCAGTTGAAGCTGGGCGAACAGTTGTAGGCCAGCAGCTTGCCCGGAAAGTGGGCGTGGATGGCCTCGGCGAACCTGCGGGCGTCTTCCAGGTTGGGAACCGAGGTCTCGCACCAGATCACGTCGGCGTAGGGGGCGTAAGCCAGGGCGCGGCTGATGGCCTGCTCGATGCCTGGCTTCACGTGGAAAAAGCCCTCCGGGGTGCGCTCACCCGTCAGGAAGGGCACGTCGTTGGGGTCGATGTCGCTGGTCAGCAGGTTGGCGGCGTCGGCGTCGGTGCGGGCGATCAGGAGGGTGGGCACGCCGCTCACGTCGGCGGCGAGGCGGGCCGCGTTGAGCGTGCGTATAAACTGGCTGGTGGGCACCAGCACCTTGCCGCCCAGGTGGCCGCACTTCTTCTCGCTGGCCAGCTGGTCCTCGAAATGTACGCCCGCCGCACCGGCCTCGATCATGGCCTTCATCAGCTCAAACGCGTTCAGGGGGCCGCCGAATCCGGCCTCGGCGTCAGCCACGATGGGCGCGAAGTAGTCGATGGAGTGGTCGCCCTCGCTGGTGGCGATCTGGTCGGCGCGTCGCAGGGTGTTGTTGATGCGCTTCACGACGTCTGGCACGCTGCTCGCCGGGTACAGGCTTTGGTCGGGGTACATCTGGCCGGCGTTGTTGGCGTCTCCGGCCACCTGCCAGCCGCTGAGGTAGATGGCCTTCAGGCCCGCCTTCACCTGCTGCATGGCCTGGTTGCCGGTCAGCGCGCCCAGCGCGTTCACGAACGGCTCGTCCTTCATCAGCTGCCACAGCTTGTTGGCGCCGTGCCGGGCCAGCGTATGCTCGATCATCAGGCTGCCGCGCAGCTGCACCACGTCGTCGGCGCTGTAATTGCGCCTGATGCCCTGCCAGCGCTCCTCGGTCTTCCAGGTCTTTTCCAGGATCTCGGCGTTTCTGCGTGGGGTCGGGGTCATGGTGGTGCCTCCTGATGCTGGCTGCGCTGGTTGATGCTGGCTGCTCTGGAATGTGGACGGACTCTCGGGCCTGAAGACATCGTGCCAGCCGCGCCCCGGCAGAAGTGGTGTTGTACTTTGCGCACAGCTGGAGTTCTGAACGGCATAGGTAAACCACTAAAGTGTTGTAATCCAGTGTGGGTAAACCAGAATCTACTTTTAATCCGGGTGGGTCGCGGCAATGCTCAGGGCGTCCTGCAAGGTCAGGGCCGGAATGGGCAGGGCCGGGAAGACGCTCAGCGCCGCCTCTGGCCCGCCCTCAAGAACCTCAAGCTGGGCACCGATTTCGCGCCAGACCTGAGCGCCGAAAGGCCGCAGCGGGGTCTCTTCCACGGCGTCTTTCAGCCAGCGCAGGGTCTGCACCATGTTCTGTCCTTCGGCCAGCGCACATCTGGCCTCCAGCGTCAGCAGCAGGGCGTGCAGGCCGGGGTCGGGGGCCTGCGTGGTTCCCAGCCCGCCCGCCACCCGCCGCAGCAGGGCGTGGGCGCGGTTTATTTCGTGCAGCGCCCGCTCCGGCTGGCCCGCCCGCAGATGGGCGTCGGCCAGCGTGGCGCGGGCCTGGGTCTCGGCGTAAGGGTGGTCGGTCATCTCCAGCGCCTGGGCGGCAAAGTTCAGAGCCAGAGTGGAGTTGTGTTCGGCCAGCGCCCGCGACAGCAGGATGTCGAAGGTCAGCACCTGTTCACGGTCCACCCGGGTGGCGTCCAGCCCGCCGCCGTCCTGCGCCAGCAGCCCGTCGAGCACCCGCCGCGCCTGGGCGGTGTCGGGCGTGTCGCGCGTCACGCCGCCAAAGGGTGGCAGGTACGGCTGGCCCGCGCCGCGCGTCAGGTAGGCCAGGGCAATGCGGTAGTGGGTGCGCCGCTCGCGGTAGGCGGCCTCGGCGCGGCGCGGCCCCGGCTGGCCCAGTAGCTCCAGCGCGGCGGCGGCCAGGCGCAGCGCCTCTTCCGGGCGAAACAGGGCCAGCAGCACCGGGATGCGCTCCGAGTCGAGCCGCGCCCGCAGCACCGCGTCTCCGGCACCTGCCAGCGCGGCGGCCTGCCGGGACTGTTCCAGCGCGGCTTCCGGCTGACCCAACCTACGCAGGGCGGTGGCGATTCTGGCCCCCACCCGCGCCTGCTCCTCGGGCGCGGCCTGTTCCTGTTGCAGCCGCCTGGCCGCGTCCAGAAGCAGTTCCAGGGCGGCGGCGGGCTGCCCCAGCCGCAGCCGCAGGTCGCCCTCCTGATAGCGGGCGCGGGCCGACAGCAGCGGGTGGCTGGCCGGAACCCTGCCCAGTTCGCGCATGGCCTCGGTCCAGCGTCCGGCGTCCTTGGCGATCAGGCCGCGCCACAGTGAAGCCCTGGCCGGATCGCTCAGGCTGCCGACGCCGGGCGGCTGACCTGGCCCGCTGGGGTCGGCGGCCAGCCGGGTGGCGGTGTCGAGGTCGCCGCGCCAGCGGGCCAGTGCTGCCCCTACCAGCAGCGCGTCGGCCCGCGCGCCCTGGAGCCAGGGGTCAGGGCCGCCTTCGGCCAGTGGGCCGCTCAGCTCCGGGTGGTTCAGTTCCGGGTGGTTCAGCTGCGCCTCGGCGGCCCCGAAGTTGCCGCTGTCCACGCTGCTCTCGGCCAGCTTGACCCGTGCCCAGGCCCGCACGCTGCCGCGCGGCGAGTCGAGCAGGGCGAACAGCGCGTCTCTGGCCTGCGGGTGGCTGTAGGCCCCCAGCATGGCGTGGCGACTGACCACCGCCCGCGCCAGCGCCTCGCGGGCCTCGCCCTTCACCTGTCCGCGCCACCGTGCCCACAGCGCCGGAGCGAGAGACAGTCCGCCGGGCTGTGTGTCCAGCCAGTGCTGAACCTCGGCCCAGCGGCCCAGCTGCGAGAGCGCGTTCAGGCGAGGGGCGGCCAGCCCAGGCAGGCTGAGCGTTCCCTCTGTCAGCTGCATCAGGGTGTCTCTGATTCCGGCGGCAGGAAGCCGTGGACGGGCCGAGAGCGTCAGGGCCGCCGACAGCGGGCGCAGCACCTGGGGGTCGCTCTCGTCGAGCAGCGCCCGGACATGGGCCGGAAGCTCGTCCAGCCGCTGCCCCAGGGCCGCCTCCAGCAGCGGGCGGGGCAGGCCAGCCGCCTGGGGAGCGCCATTCAGACCAGCGACATTCAGACCAGCGCCATTTAGACCAGCACCGTTCAGTCCCAGGGTGTCCTGGCAGACGCTCAACGCGCACAGCAGCCGCACCGCCGCCGGGTCCGAGAGCAGCCGTTCCAGGGTGTCCTGCCCGTGTGCGCCCGCCTGTCCAGCCGTTCTGGCGGCGGCCAGCAGGGTCAGCCGATCCAAGTTGCGCCCGGTCTGGCGCACCAGGGCGTCGGCCTGCTCTGCCGGGATGCCCAGCTGGGCCATCAGGTAGCGCCTCGCCTCGGCGGGGGTGGGCGGGGCCAGCCGGATGCGGTCACCGGCCAGGTCCGGGGGCAGCCCGTTCAGGGCGGCCTCGTCTTCGGCGGCCAGCAGCACGTTCAGTCCTGCCGGGGCGAGGCGGTAGAGGTGTTCGGCGGCCCAGGCGGTCAGGCTGATGGCCGCGCCGCCCAGCTGCCTGGGCGGAACCCCGGAAAATTCTCCGGCCCGCAGCACCCTCAGCAGCAGGACGCTCCCCGGTGACAGGCCTTCCAGAAACCGCCTTGCCGCCTGCGCCTGCACTTCCGCCTGCACCGCGAACGGCTGCGAAGACGAGATGTTCAGCCCGGTAAACAGCGGCCCGGTGTCTCCGGCCAGCGTCAGGTCTCCGGCCAGCGTCAGGCGCTGAACCCCTGGGGCCAGTTCCTGCTGCAAGATGGCCCGCTCCAGGTGGGTGCTGAGCAGGGTCTTTCCGGCCCCGGCAGGCCCGCTGACGATCAGCCGTGCGCCGCGCCCGCTGACTGCACCCTGCCGCACCGCCGATAAAAATTGCCGGAAAGCCCGGCGTTTCTGGCGGCCCAGCAGCTCCAGTTCGGTGGGCAGCGGCGAACGAAGGCTGGCGGGCAGCGGCGCGAGGCTCAGGCCCACCCCGGCGGCCAGTTCGCTGAGCAGGCCGTGCAGCGCCGCCTTGTCTGCCGCCGTGCCGATGTCGCGGTACACGATGTTGCGCACGCTGCTGGGGCTGGCCCCTCGCGCCTTCATGGCCTCTTCCAGCCATCTCAGGCTGCCGCGTACCCCCCAGGCTTCACGCGTGCGGGGCAGCTGCGGCCTGAGCGTCCTGAGGGCGGCCTGCCAGTCCATGTACGGCCAAGCTATCAGCTCCGGGCGGGCGCGGCTGCTCAGGCGTCCGCCCAGCTGGCCCCGGTTCTCACCCCGGTCTGTTCTTCCGGTCAGACCCGGTTCAGCAACTTCGCTATACTTGATCCTCTGTACTCAGTCCAGTATTTTATGGCCTCTATCCTTTCTTCTGCGTCCTGCCTCCCGGAAGTACCTCCGAACTCAGCCCATACCGTCTCAGCCAATACCCACCCGGAGAACCCACCATGCGTACCCTGATCCTGACCGCCCTGCTGTCCATGACCACCGTTTCACTCGCCGCCAGCGCCCAGGAGGCCAGCGCCCTGCTCGACAAGGGCGACTGGCAGGCCGCCGCCAGCATGGCCGCCGACCTGAACAGCTCGGACGGCTTTACTGTCGCGGCCAAGGCCAGCACCCTGGGGGCCAGCGTCAGTGCTGAGGGGGCCAGACAGGGCCTGCTGGAAAAGGCGCAGGGCTACGCAGAGCGGGCCATCAAACTGAACCCCAACAACGCCGCCGCCTATTTCGAGCTGTCGCGGGCCGACGGCAGGCTGGCGCAGTTCGTGGGCATCTTGCAGAGCCTGGGTCTGGCCGGAGACATCAAGAAGGCGCTCACCAGGGCCATAGAACTCGACCCCAGGATGGACGAGGCGTACGTGGCGCTGGGCCTGTGGAACGCCGAGCTGATCTCGAAGGGCTTCATTGCCACCCAGGCCACCGGAGCAGACCGCAACCAGGTGGTGCCCAACTTCCAGAAGGCCATCGCGCTGGCCCCGAATACCATCGCCCACCGCGTCGAGTACGCCAACGCGCTGCTTGACCTGAACCGCACGGCCAACAGGCCGATTGCCGTGGCCCAGCTCCAGAAGGCCCTGAGCCTGACCCCGGTGACCTACTGGGACAAGCAGGATCAGGCCACCGCCAGAAAAAACCTCGACGCCCTGAAGTAACTATTCTTACCGTCAGTAACCAGTCTTCCGTCAGTAACCAGTCTTACCGTCCGGACAGAACGCTGAGCGCCCCCGGCAACACCCGGACGCTCAGTTTCTGTTGCCTGCCCGCCAGTTCGCCGTCGAGGTGCGTCTGGATGGGCGTCCGCCAGCTCAGGGTCGCCTGCTGTGCGCGGGCGTGATGAACCTGCGGGTGGCTCAGGTGGCTGCCGCGCAGCACGCGGGCCATCAGGGGCAGCAGGGCCGGGCGTGAGAGCTGAGCGCCCAGCACCACGTTCAGCAGGCCGTCCTGTGGGTCTGCGCCCGGCGCGATCAGAAAGCCGCCCCCGTAGCGGCTGCCATTCATGATCGCCGCCAGGCAGGCCGGGCCGCTGTAGAAGGGCTGTTCCTGTGGGCCTTGGCCGTCCAGCGTGACGCTCAGCATGCCGCTCTCCAGCCCCCGCAGCCCGCTCAGTGCGGCCCACAGGTAGCGCGAGAAACCGCTCAGGGGAAGTCCGAACCATCTTGCCGGGGCCACCGCCATCAGGGCCGCCACCTGGGCGTCGAAGCCCATGCCCAGCCCGTTGAGCAGCAGCGTGGGTGCGCCACTCTCAAGCGTCACTTCCAGCACGTCCAGCCGCTGTGGGGGCCGCTCCAGCCGGTCCAGCGCCGCCGCGAAGTCTCCGGCCCTCAGGCCCAGCATGCCTGCAAGGTCGTTGCCGCTGCCCAGCGGAACCAGGCCCAGAGCGCGCCCGGAGCGGGTCAGTTCCGGCAGCAGCCCGTGCGCCGTGCCGTCTCCGCCCACCGCCAGCGCCGCCACGTCCGGGGGCAGCTCGGCCAGCGCCGCGCAGGCTTCCGGGCCGCTCTGGGCCTCGACCAGCTGGTAAGCCACGCCCCTGGCCTGCATCTCCTGTTCCAGCCGGGGCCACTCGCGCAGCGCTAGACCGCGCCCGGCCTGTGTGTTGAGAACCACGGCGTATCGGCGCTGGAGGAGGGGGGCGCTCATCCGGGCCAGAGTAGCGCGGGGCCGAATCTTCCGGCAGCTTCCGGCCCGCGTCTCTCACGTCAGACTGGCTACACTACACGGATGCGCCGCCCGCTGCTGATCCTACTGCTGCTGGCCCCTGTGCTGGGGGGCTGCCGCTACACCTTCCTGCCGCTGGTACCGCCGCCCATGCAGGTCAGCCTGCCCACCCGCATCGTGACGGCGGCAATGCAGCGGGGCGGCAACGACCTGATCGTGTCGGCCACCCTGAGCGGCCAGGTCGTGCCTGGGTACCTGAACGTGGTGTGGTACGACAAAGACACCGAACTGGGCCGCGACAGCGTCTACCTCGACAGCGCCCAGCGCACGGCGGAATTTCGCCTGACCGCCCCCGCCAAGGGCAGCTACCGGGCGCTGCTCAGCTACGGCGGCGTGCTGCTGCGGCAGGTGGAGCTGCGGGAGACGGGCGACCTGTAGCGCCGGACGCTCCGGCGCCATTACGCGAGCAGATGTTCAGGCTCACCAGCGTTCGGTCACGGCCTTGAGCTGCATGAAGTTGCCCAGGTACTCTGGCCCGCCCGCCTTGCTGTCGGTGCCCGACATGTTGTAGCCGCCGAAGGGCTGCACCCCCACGATGGCCCCGGTGATCTTGCGGTTAAAATACAGGTTGCCCACCTCGAACTCGTGCCTGGCCTGCTCCAGCCGCGCCCGGTCCCTGCTGCACACTCCGCCGGTCAGGCCGTACTCGGTTGAATTGGCGATCTCCAGCGCATGCGCCCAGTCGCGGGCACGCAGCACCGTGACCACCGGCCCGAAGATTTCCTCCTGCGCGATGCGTGCCCGAGCGTCCACGTCGCCGATGATGGTCGGCTGCACGTAGTGGCCGGTCAGGCCATTGTTGTTGCCCGTCGCTGCGCCGCCCGTCAGCACCTTGCCTTCAGTTTTGCCGATCTCCAGATAACTGCTGATCTTGTCGAACGACTCCTGATTTACCACCGCCGTCACGTAGGCATTTTCCTCGCCGGTGCCGACCTTCAGCGCCTTCACCCGCTCGACGAACTGGCCCACGATTGTGTCGTAAACACTGTCTACAACAATCAATCGGCTCATGGCGCTGCATTTCTGGCCGTTGAAGCCGAAGCCGCCCTGCACCGCCGCCGTCACGGCCACCTCCGGGTCTGCCGTCTCGTCGATGATCAGCGCGTCCTTGCCGCCCAGTTCCATGATGACCCGCTTGATGAACTTCTGGCCCGGCCTGTGCTTGGCGGCCACCTCGTTGATGTGCAGGCCCACGCCTCGGCTGCCGGTGAAGCTGATAAACCGGGTGCGCGGGTGGGTGGTCAGGTACTCACCGACCTCCTCGCCCACACCGGGCAGAAACTGCACCACGCCCGCAGGCAGGCCCGCCTCCGTCAGAATGTCGAGCATCAGGCCCGCGATCATGCCGCTGTCCTCGGCGGGCTTGACGACCATACAGTTGCCCACCACGATGGGCGCGGCCAGCATGCCCAGGAAGATGGCGCAGGGGAAGTTCCAGGGCGAGATACTGACGCCCACGCCCAGCGGCAGATATATCAGGCCGTTTTCCTCGCCGTCGTACCAGGTGGTCTCGGCGGCCCCGAACTGGTCGTACTTCATGGCCTCGCGGGCGTAGTATTCCAGAAAATCGATGGCTTCGGCCACCTCCACGTCGGCCTCGGCGTAGTTCTTGCCGACTTCAAGCGTCATCAGGGCGCAGGCCTCCAGGCGGCGGCGCTTGAGGATGGCGGCGGCCTTGAGCAGCACGCGGGCACGGGCGTCCATGGTCCAGGTCTTCCAGCTGGCAAACGCGTCCCAGGCCCCGGCCAGCGCGTCCTCGGCGTCCTGGATGCTGGCCTTCGCGGTGCTGCCCACCACCTCGGAGGTGTCGCAGGGATTGGTGCTGAGCAGGCGCTCGGCGGTGTCGCGCTCCCGCCCGTTGATGATCAGCGGAAAATGGCGACCCAGGTGCTCTTTGCGTACCTTGGCGAGCGCCTGCTGATACGCCTGGACGTTTTCGGCCCTGGTGAAGTCGGTGAAGGCCTGCGGGCGGTAGGGTTCTATTTTGAGCATGGATGTCCTCGGAAGGTCGGAATCAGAAGTTGGAAAGGGGCGAAGGGTCGTCGGGCAGCTTCAGGTCGAACAGCGAATCCTCGGCCCGGTCCAGCCTTCTGGCCTGGGCGTCGGCGGGCGGCAACCCGGTGGGGAAGAGCCGCCCGGCCAGCCGGGTCAGGAACAGTCGGGGCCGGGCGGGCACGCTCGGCAGGTGGCCCAGCAGAAACCAGCCCAGGTCACGGTCATCAAATTCTGCCAAGGCGTAGGCCCAGGTGCGGGCCAGGGCGGCGTCCTGCGCCTCGTTGAGCGCGTCGAGCGTGGGAGACAGCAGCGCCGCCAGAAAGTCGAGGTCGCTCTCCGATTCGGGGTCCAGTCCTTCGAGCGGGTGTCCACCGTCCGGCAGGCGCACGGCCCAGCCCGCCAATCTGAAAAACTGGGTCAGGTAGAAGCCGTTGACGTGCCCTGGATCGGGAAAGGGCACGCTCAGCCCCTCAGCAGGCCCTTGAGCACGAACATCACGTTGGCCGGGCGCTCGGCGATGCGGCGGCTGAAGTAGGCGTACCAGTCGCGGCCATATGGAATGTAGGCCCGCACCGTGAACCCCTCTGAGGCCAGCTTCTTCTGCAAGTCGCGCCGGATGCCGTACAGCATCTGGAACTCGAACCGGGTTCTGGGGATGCCGTGTGCCACGACGAACATCTTCACGTCCTCGATGATGCTTTCGTCGTGGGTGGCGATGTTGGTCACCTGGGTCGGATGGTCCAGCCCGGCTTTCAGGTGGCTGTACACCAGTCGGCGGAAGGCGGCGTCCACATCTGTCTTGTCCGGCATGGCGACGCTCTCCGGCTCCAGATACGCGCCCTTCACGATCCGCAGGCTGGGGCGCAGGTCGTCCAGGCCGTCCCGGTCCGCCTCCGAACGGTACAGGTAGCTTTGCAGCACCGTGCCCACGTGCTCGGCCCCGTATTCGTTCAGCAGCCCCCGCAGCTGCCCCAGGGTCTGGTCCACGCGCGGGTGGTCCTCCATGTCCAGGCAGACGTAGCCGCCCAGCTCACGGGCCTGTCCCACGATGCGGCGGGCGTTCACGTACCCCAGGTCGCTGCCGTCTACCACCTGCCCCTGTCCGATGCTGCTCAGCTTGACCGACACGTACGGCTTCACGCCCGCTTCTGCGGCCTGCGTCTGGAGCGAGAGGATCTGCTCGGCAAAGGCGTTGGCGGTTTCCGGGCTGGACACGAATTCGCCCAGCAGGTCGAGATTGCTCAGAATGCCGTCTGCGGCCAGTTCCTTCACGGCGGCGATGGCGGTGGCGCTGCTTTCACCCGCCACGAAACGCGCCGCCACGCTCCAGGCGCGGGTACGAACCAGATTCTCGATGGGTCTACGGCCAGCGACACCCAGCACCGTCGAACGGTAGATACGGTCAAACATCTTGGAACTCCTTTTTGGCCTGTGGCCTGTAGATCGTGGCTTGTGGAAAAGGATAAAAGACATGAGGAGCGGGGCTGACTCCGGGGGCGGGGGCCGTTTCTACAGGCCACGGGCCACGCGCTACACGCTCTGCACGCCCAGGTTCTCCATCACCAGCGCGGCAAAGGTCCGTACATGCAGGGCGGCAGTCCGCCGGGCGGCCTCCTGATCGCGGGCCAGCACCGCCTTCAGGATGGCCCGGTGCTGCGCGGCGGTCTGCGGGTGGCTGTTGTAGATGCGCGTCTGGTGCTTGACAAGCGCAATGCGCTGCTCCAGGTCGCGGGCCAGATCGAGCAGCGGCAGGTTGTGGGCGGCCTGGGCAATGCGGCGGTGGAACGCCAGGTCGAGGCGGGTCTGCTCACGGTAGTCCTCGCTGCTGGCCGCCTCCAGTTCACTCAGGGTGGCCTCCAGCGCCCCGGCGTCGGCGTCGGTGTGGGCGCTTGCAGCCAGGGCGGCGGCCAGCCCGTCGAGCGTTTCGCGCACCACGTAGGCGCTCTGGGCTTCAACGGCGCTCACCACCCGGACGCGCACGCCCCGGCCCGGAGTGCCTTCCAGCAGGCCGTCCTGGGTCAGCCGCCCGATGGCCTCCCGGATGGGGGTGCGGCTCACGCCCAGCCGCTCGGTCAGCTCCACTTCGCCCAGCCGCTCGGCAGGTTGAAATTCGCCGTTCAAGATGGCGTCTCGCAGGTGGTCGTAAACACTTTCACGGATCAGCGTCGGGCGGGTGAACATTGCTGGATATTGTATACAATCTGAAGGCTCAGAGAAAGAGGATGAGCGTGAGAAGTCCGTCTGCTCTTCGTTGCCCGCCTATTCCTCTTTGGCAACTGCCGCCATGCTCAGCACCCGCTCGGCCAGCTGCTCCAGGCCCTGTTTTCCGGCCCGCCGCTGGCAGTGTTCGGTGTTCAGGCAGAGCGTGAGGTACAAAGTCGTTCGTTCGCTGGCCCGCACCCTGAAAATACCCGCCTCGCTGCGGCTGCGCGTGACGTGACACAGGTCGCAGTGGGCGGCCTTGTGGCCCTTCTGCTCCAGCGGTTCCAGTTCCGCAAGCTGCCCGCCCGACACCAGCGCCATCCGATCACCGGCCACCGGATACAGGCCCAGGGTGGGCACGGTCACGCCCGCGCCGCTGCCGAAGAGTTCACGGGCCGTGTCCGGAAAAAGTTCGCGCAGCAGGTCGCGCTCGCTGTGGTCGCTCATGGAGTCAGTTTACAGGGGCAGGGCGGGTCGAATTCGGAGGTGTCAGACAGTTGTCTGTGTCATTTTCGTGCCCGACATCACTTCTGTAAGTTCAGGTTGCCTGCCGTGCCCGGAAACGCCACCTGCACATGTACCAGCGTTCCAACCGGCGTTTCCGGGTCGAGGTTGATGGCGTGCGCGGCCAGCAGCGGCGGGTTGGGCTGCGGGTCGATGGCCCGGATCAGCACACGGCCCTGGGCGGGCAGAAACACGCACCAGCCCTTCGGCTCGCCCACGAAGGCCCGCACCGGCAAGAGCGATTGCAGGGCCAGGTCATTCGGCGTGGCCCAGTATTCGATGAGCAGCAGGGCCTGTTCACGGGCGCGGTCCGTGCTGCTCAGGTCGAGTTGCAGCTCGATAGCGTCTGACACGCCGCTCACGATGTTGGTCCAGCCGGGCACCACGGCGCGGTCACTGCCTTGGCTGCGGTACACCGTGGGGGCGCTCATTTCAGTTGTCGCAAAGGCGAATATACGGAACTGCTGGCCGACCTGGCTCGCCAAGGCTTTGCCCGTGCCCGTGTCGATGGTGAAGTGCACGAGCTCACCGAGAAGCTGGAACTGGCCCGTTATGAGAACCATTCCATCTCGGTGGTCA
>JANXWI010000261.1 GCA_025351205.1 Deinococcus sp. | reverse complement strand
CGGAAGGCGATCACCTCGACCCGCTTGCCGCGCTCCTGCAAGACCTCCACGATGTCGGTGAAGTCACCGTCGCCGCTGCCCAGTACCATGATGTCGAGGTGGTCGATCAGCCGGAACATGTCGGCCACCATGCCCATGTCCCAGTTGCCCTCGTAGATGGGCCGCCCGCCCTCGGCGACGTGGTGCAGCGTGAGGTTCATGCGCCGCACCTTGTAGCCCAGCGCCGAGAGCTTGTAGATGAAAGGCCGCGCCGTGCCCTCGTTCTCCTTTTCCACGGTGTAGGCAATCGCGTGGACCAGCTCCCGGTCAGCGCGGGCCACGTTCAGGATGGTCTCGAAGTTGACAGTCCGCTCCATCAGGTCGCGGGCCGAGTGGTACAGGTTCTGGGTATCGATAAACAGGCCGATTCTGGGTTTGTGGACCACGTATTGCATTGCGTTTCTCCAATAAGGCCTTGCAGAAAATGAAAGGGGCAAAAACATTGGGACAACCTGACGACGCCCGGAGTCTAGCGCGAACATGAGAAGGCGTGAAAGGATTTCCAAAGATGAGGCGGGTTCAGGCGTGGGACGCCCGGCCTGCTCACCCCCTCCCCGACCCTCTCTGCGAGCTGTACCAGTCCCCCATAAAGAGGGAGGGAGAAACCTTTGTTCCAGTCGGCACGGACGCCGATAAACATTGGACGTGAAATTCAGCTGATCTTGGCTCAGACAACATATGAAACTTGAACGCCTTACCTTTGGCCCCTCCCCCTTGAGGGGGGAGGTTGGGAGGGGGTGAGCGGGCCGGGCGTCCCCGCACAGCAGACGATTATCCTCCGATTGTTCCAAAGACGATTCCCGTCCAGCTCTATTCAACCCTAGGACATTGGGCCATTCTCCGCACCCAAACCCCTCAGCCCGTATTCCTCACTCCAGCAGAGATGCCCTGCACGCTCAGCAGCAGCGGGCGTTCCAGCTCGGCGGGCATCCCGGCACTGCCACCCTCCAGAGCGCGTGAACGCCGCAGCAGCTCGACCTGGAGGCGGTGGATCGGATCGATGTATGGGTTTCGCAGTTCGATGCTGCGCTTCAGGCGAGGCTCGGCGCTCAGCAGCTCGGCCCCGACCACCGCCTCCACCGCCTGCACCGTGGCCCGGTAGGAGGCCTCCAGGTCAGCGGCCAGTCCGGTGAGGCCCGTCTCACCCGCACCGATCAGCCGGGCGTACTCCTCGAAGATCAGCAGGTCAGACTTGGCGAGGCTCATCTGGGCGTTGTCCAGCACGCTGCGGAAGAAGGGCCAGCCCCGGTACATCTCGCCGCCCAGCTCCGGCCCGATGGCCTCCAGCCCCTCGCGCAACCCGTACCAGCCCGGCAGGTTGGCGCGGTTCTGGGTCCAGCTCATGACCCAGGGGATGGCCCGCAGGCTGCTCAGGCTGGGCGGGCCGGGCCGCCGCACCGGGCGCGAGGCGATGTTCAGGCGGGCGATCTCGTGAATCGGGGTGACCTGCTCGAACAGCGGAATGAAACGTTCGTCCTCGACCAGCGCGCGGTAGGCCGCCGCGCTCGCCCTGCTGGCCCGGCCCAGCGCGTCGGTCCAGGCGGCGGGCAACTCGTCTGCGGGCCGCGCCGCCGCCAGCAGCAGACCGTACAGCGCCTGCTCCAGATTGCGCTGCGCCAGTACCGGATGGCTGTACTTGTCGGCCAGCGCCTCGCCCTGTTCGGTAATCCGCAGCCCCGCGTCGATGGTCCCGGCGGGCTGGCCCAGGATCGCCCGCCCGGCAGGCCCACCGCCGCGCCCGATGCTGGTGCCGCGCCCATGAAAGAAGCGCCAGGGCACACCCGCCTTGCGGCAGACGGCGGAAATATCGCGCTGGGCCTCGTGCAGCGCCCAGTTGGCGGCCAGAAAGCCGGCGTCCTTGTTGCTGTCCGAGTACCCCAGCATGATCTCCTGCACGCCGCTGCCGAGAACCTGACGGTATTCGGGCAGCGAGAGCAGTTCCCACATCACCGCCGGGGCGCGTTCCAGGTCGTCGAGCGTCTCGAACAGCGGAACGGGCAGGATGGCAAAACCCACCTCACGGGCCAGCAGCAGCGGCTCCAGCACGTCGGATACGCTCTCAGCCATGCTCACCACGTAGCGCCCGAAGGCCCGTGGCCCCACCCGGGCCGCCGCCTGCGCCACCTCGCGGATCGGCCCGATGGCGCGTTCCAGGTCTTCCGGCAGCCCTGTCCCGGCGGGCCACAGCGGGCGGCGCGACCTCAGTTCGCGGGCCAGCAGGTCGAGGCGGGCATGTTCGGGCAGGGCCAGGTAGTTGGCCTCCACACCCGCCTCGGCCAGGAGTGCGGCCACCGCCGCGCCGGTCAGGGCGCTGTGTTCGCGCAGATCCAGGCTCACCAGATGCTGCCCGAAGACGCGGGCCAGCGTCAGCAGCGGCGTGAGCAGCAAGTCGGCGCTGCGGGTCTGCCCGTCCTGCCGCAGCCGGGCGTCGAGGGCCTCCAGGCGCGGCAGCAGCTCGACGTGTTCACCATCACGCACCGCGTTGTGCAGGGCGCGCAGCTCGCGGCGGTAGGCGTCGTGGTCGTCTTCCAATCCCTCCTGGCTCAGGTCGGCGTAGGCCTGGATGATGCCGCTCAGCGTCAGCTCCCGCGCCCGCTCGCGGTGCAGGGCCAGCGCCTCATGGGTGGCAGGCGGCGTGACAAACGGATTGCCGTCACGGTCTCCGCCCATCCAGCTCGAAAAACTGATGGGCAGCTGCGCCCGGGTGTCTCGTCCGTACACGTCCTGGAAGGCCTGGCGCAACCCCTGCTGGAGCGCCGGAAGCGCCTGCGCGATGACAGAAATGTAACTCAGACCGCCTTTGACCTCATCCTGCACGGTGGGCTTCAGGCGGCGCAGCTCGGGGGTGCTCCACAGCGCCTCGATGTGCGCCGCGACACGCTCCACGGCGGCGGGCGTCAGCGCCTGGATGTCGTGGGCCACGTCTACAAGGTGACCGCGCACGGTGCGCCGCCGCATCTCGGTGGGATGGGCGGTAAAGGTCAGGCCCAGGTCTACGCGCGCGATCAGGGCCTCCACGTCCTCGGCGCTCAGGCCCATCTCCTTCAGCTCGATCAGGGCGCGGCCCAGGCTCTGCGGGCGCGGGCCGGGGCTGGCCTGGAGCACCCGCACCCGCTCGTACTCCTCGGCCAGATTCACCAGCTGAAAGTACAGCGTGAAGGCCCGCACCAGATTCTCGGCGGTGTGGGCGTCCACACCTGCCAGCAGCCCTCGCAGCGGGGCGTCGTCCTCGCCCGCCCTGGCCTGCCTCACCAACGCGCGCACCCGCTCGACCAGTTCCAGAAACTCCGGTCCCTCCTGCTCGCTCAGAACCGTGCCCAGCGTGCGTCCCAGCAGGTTGACGTCTTCGTTCAGGCTCATGGAAACCTCCGGGTCTGGCTTCTAGCTTGTGGCGTGTGGGAGCGGCCTGGGCGACTTGCTGTTATCGAAGGCGCTAGGCCTTGCCTACAAGCCACGCGCTACAGGCTCTCCAGAAAGTAATACCGCTCGGCGAACACTGCCCGCCCATGTTCGATGTGCACCGCCACGGCATTTAGCTCGGCGGCCCCCTCCTTGACGGTGAAGCGGCTGTGCATCTCGGTGGTGAAGCGCGTGATGGGGCCTGACGGGTCCGCGCCGATCACGCTGTCGTATGGCCCGGTAAAGCCCACATCGGTCTGGAAGGCGGTGCCGCCGCTCAGGATACGGGTGTCGGCAGTCGCCACGTGGGTGTGCGTGCCGACCACGGCGGCCACCCGCCCGGCCAGGTACTGTCCCATCGCGGCCTTTTCACTGGTGGCCTCGGCGTGAAAGTCCACGAACACCGCGCCCAGGTCGGGCCGGGCCAGCAGCTCGTCCATTGCCAGAAAGGGGTTGTGGGTGGCGTCCATGAACACCCGGCCCAGCGCGTTCACCACCGTCAGGCGCTCGGGCAGGCCGTCGCCTTTCACGTCGAAGCTCTGGTAGCCGCTGCCGGGCGTGCCGATGGGCATGTTCAGGGGCCGCACCAGCCGGGGGTCGTCGAGGAACCCGAAGACCTCCTTGTGGTGCCAGGCGTGGTTGCCCAGCGTGACGCAGTCGGCCCCCGCCCGCGTGATCTCAGCGAAGCTCTCGCGGTTCAGGCCAAAGCCTCCGGCGGCGTTCTCTCCGTTCACGATCACAAAATGAAACCGGTTTCTGATGGTCGGAAGGTGCGAGGCCAGCACCCGCCTACCCGGTTTTCCGTACACATCACCCACGAACAGGACACGCAACATGAGTTTCAGCTTAACGTACTCAGGACGCAAAGACGTGGCACAGGGTCCGGCACACGCAGCGTCACGGCGGCGCGGCGTCGGCTGGAACGTGCTTCAGTCAAGGATGTATAGCCGAACATTTCTCTGCCGCCCACAACCTGTTTACATGCCATTCAGTGATGCCTTATTCGATCACAGCCGCCCAGACGCCGAAACGTTCATCTTTCCTTCATCCGAGAGAACCTAACGATCGAAATATGCCCGCTGGCACGCACATCACAACCTGAGAAAGACGCCAGCTGCCATCAGTTGATGCTGGAGTTCATGGCCGCCACGTAGCGCCCCAGCTCTGCCGCCGTGCCGACCCGCTTGGCCGCCTCGACCCGCATTTCATGCACCTCAGCTTCGTAGGGATCGACGCGCAGGTACTGGTTGGCGAGCAGAATCACCCGCCGCCACTCCTTGCGCTCCTTAAATCCTGCCATCTGGTTGTGAAGCTCGAAGGTCAGGCTCAAGCGGGCGGCCTCGCGCTTCTGCAAGACCCACTCGCTCTCGTCCGAGCCGGGCAGAAACTCGCCCCGGTACAGCGCCAGCGCCCGCGCCATCTCGTAGCGGCCCACGGCGTCCTCGAAGCGGCTCAGGTCGAGGTCGATCTGTAGGCTCGGCCCCAGCCGGTAGCGCGAGTGGTTGCGCGGCCCCTCGGTCAGAACGGCGGCGTGGCCCAGCATCTCGCGCAGCTCCTGAATGCTCTTGCGCACGTACGAACTGGCCGCGTCGGGTTCCTTGTCGGGGTACAGGTCGTTCTGAATCTCCTGACGGGTGCGGTTGGGTGTCAGCGCCAGATACACCAGCAGCGGCACCGTGCCCTTGAGCTGGAACGTCACCGGATCGCCGCCCTTGAGGATGCTGACCCGCCCCAGTGTATGCACCTGAAGCCGCACCTGCTCGCCCTCTGTACCACTGCCAGCGCCCCCCAGCACACCCGCCAGGCTGTCCATCACCGGCTCAAGGTACGGGGCCAGGCTGGGTTCCAGCGCCGCGAAATGCAGCAGCTCCGAGAGTTCTTCCAGCTCCGGGCGCATGCTGGGATGAATGTTGGTGCGCAGCAGCCCCTGGAGTGCGGCCCGCAGCACGTCCGCCGAGGCGTCTGCCTGGGCGTCGAGGTGCAGCGCGTAGGCCAGTTGCAGCCGCACCCGCGCCAGTTCGGCCACGTTGCCCGCCGCTTCGAGATCACAGCTGACCGCACGCAACTCCTCTATGGCCTCATGCAGATTGCCCATGCGCCTGTTGATCATGGCCCTCACGATGCGGATAGACGTTGGAAATTGCCCATGCTCATCCTGTGGTGCTTGATAGACGAGCCGCATCGCTTCCGAAGTGTTGTCTGACTGGAGCAGGTATTCCACTTTTTTGACGATGCCCCAGATAAGATGCTCTGTACTGCCAAATTGTTCTGATGCCTCAATTATCTGATCCAAAAGCCCAACATATTCTATTCTGCTTAGAATGTCTTTTTCATACAGCATTGCTTTCGCGATCCAAAAATATATCTTTGAGGGCGATGCTGCTTCACCAACCACTTGTTTCAACTCTTCCACTATAATGCTAGTATCTTCGATTTGATTGAGAGAAATGCAAACACTTATTAAATTATAAAGACTACTAACCAGCAAATTTTTAGAACCGAATGATCGAAATTGGGGGATCGACGCCTCAAGAAGTATTTTTGCTTTTTTATACTCCCCGATTTCATTTAGTACCGATACCGTACTATGGTTAACTTTAGCTTCACTAAGTTTGTCTCCGATGTATGCGTAGCCTCTTTTGGCCTTTTCCAGTAACTTTAATGCATCCTTAATTTTACCGGCCTGATAACAAATTACTCCAAGCCATCTCGTTGCCCTGTATTCCAATTCCCCACTCAAATTAGGTAAGATTTCTGCTAGGTGAGTTGAAGCATCTTCCAACCGTCCAGCAGCGCGGAGCCAATTCCCATATTCTACGTTGGCTTCAAGGTCCCCGAAAAACACTGCTGTTTCGAGGTACTCTTCCGAACTTGCGAAATCACCGAGCCGCATGAACGAGATACCTACCGTGGCAGCACGCCTGGCATCCAGGGTTTGACCATCCAAAGCTGCCGTGATGGCCTCCTGATACTTTCCCTGTGCATAAAGTTGCTCATAGTCCGCTACCACAGCCTTCACGGTACCATCACAACACTCAAATTAATCTTACAGGCATGAAGAACCTCCGTTACCTGATCACCGTTCTGGCCCTCGTGAACGCAGGACTCATTGCTCAGGCGGCGGCAGCACCCAACGACAGTACCAGCAGCTCGTTTAGCACTGGCAAGATCGTGCCTACGGCAAACAAAACATTTATTGGAGGCGAGTGATTCTCATGCCTAACACCATCCCAACCCCCCATCCGCAGACCGCTCAGGTTGTGAAGCCTGTTCAGAACGCCATTCAGCCCAACCGGAACTTGGAAAGCAAGATGGACCGCCTGATGTTCGGCGCACTGACCCGCCCGCAGCTCAGCTTCGGACTCGAATAGCGTACACAGCTGGAAAAGTGTTACAGACCGCCGAAGGAGCGTACCCCGTTGCCGCATTCCGATGACCCCAACATGCCCCTGCTGACATTGCAGAACCTCGGCCTCCAGAAGATCAGTCTCGCTGGCCCGCACCACGAAGAGGTTGCGGACCCGTTGACCGAGGAAGAGCTGATGGTCGCGGCCCAGCCGACGGCCATGTTTCTGCTCGATGACGCAGGCTGTATCAGGCGTGTGGCCGGAGCGTGGGAAGAGGTGACGGGCGTGTACCCCGACGACGCGGTGAACACCTACATGTCGGCCCTGCTGCGGCTGCCCAACACGCGCTACCCGGAAGGGCTGCTAACCCACCAGGGAAGCTGCGACGACGCCATGCTGCGCGCGCAGTCCGGCCCCCGGCGGGTGCGGGTGGTCTGGAACCGCTCAGGCCGGTACATTGTCGGCCATCTGGAGCGCCTGGACGTGTCGGCCCGCAGCACCTACGACGCCGACGTGCTGGAGCAGAAACTGACCCGCGAACTCGACGAGGCGGTGTACTGCCTGGGCGTGTCGCTCGACTCGTGGCAGAGCAGCCACGTCGAGCGCATGGTGGGACTGGCGACCCGGCTGGCAGAGGCGCTGGAGTTCTCGCCCGAGCAGGTCAAGGCGGTGCGCTGGGGCGCGGCCCTGCACGACGTGGGCAAGTCGCGCGTGCCACCCGAGATTCTCTGGAAAAACGGAGCGCTGACCCCCGAAGAGTTCGAGGTCATGCTGCACCACCCCACCTGGGGCCTGGAAATCGTCGAGAAGATGAACTTTCTGCCCGTCGATGTGCCCGCCGCCGTGCTGCACCACCATGAGCGCTACGACGGCACCGGCTACCCGAACGGTCTCGCCGGCCAGGACATTCCGCTGGCCGCCCGCATCGTGGCGATTGCCGACGTGTTCGACGCCCTGACCAGCGTGCGCTCGTACAAACCTGCCTGGTCGTATCAGGCGGCCACCGAACACATGATCGCCGGGGCCGGGACACAGTTCGACCCCTGGCTGGTGCGGGTGTTCGTGATGGACGTGCTGGGTTTCACGCACCTGGAAAGCCGTCTGAACCTTCTTCAGCTGAACTGAGGGCAGTGTTCGTCTGCGCCAGCAGCCTCCTGAGCCACACCTACAAACATCTGCCCACCTGCCCGGCCTGTGCTGGAGCAGGAAATTTCGTGTGGCGTGGCCGCCTTCAGCGGTGCAGGCCCAGGGCCTCTGACAAGCAGAGCGTCCGGAAAGCGGTTTCGGTGCCCTGAACGCGGCCCAACCGTGAATGCCCTCTCAAGGCCGTATCGCCCCCGGTGATGCGTCTTGCCCTAGTGTGAAACGCACGCCCCCACAGCTGTTTTCGGGAGAACGTGCTCTCTCCGGAAAGGACTGTACCTGCGAGAGTACAAGCCCACGAACACAGCACTTCATCTGCCGCGCCGGTATATTTCTTTACGTCAAGAGAATTGTCCACAACTGTTCCAGGCAGGGCACGTTTACAGGTGACCCAGTACAGGTGAGCCAGCCGTCCACAGTTCACTCAGCCGGGCAACTCCGGACTGTTGACCACGAAGCAGCGGCGCTGTGCCGACCAGGACCATCCAGCAGCGGCCTGATCACTCTCCGACCTGAACGGTTCCTTGACCGCCAGCCCACCCGACCTTCCACAAGCGCAGGAGTGCCCCGCCCATGACCCAGACGCCCAGCAGGCCCAGCCACAGCACGCCAGTCCACACCACACCAGTCCCGGCCCCGGAAGTCATGATCAGCGTGAACGGCGTGACGCTGCCCGGACAGCCGGGCGAATACGTGATCGACGCCCTCAACCGCTTCAAGACCGAGCTGCCGCAGGTGTGCTACCACCACCAGCTCGGCCCCATCCAGACCTGCGACACCTGTATCGTGGAGATCGACGGCCAGCTGGTCCGGGCCTGCGCCACCCCCGTGCAGGCGGGTCAGGTGATCCGCACCGAGGTCGCGGCGGCCAGGACGGCCCGCGAGGAAGCCTACGACCGCATTCTGGGCAACCACTCGCTGTACTGCACGGTCTGCGACAACAACAACGGCAACTGCGTGGTCCACAACACCGTCGCTCTGATCGGGGTCGAGCACCAGAACCGCCCGTTTCAGCCCAAGCCCTATGAGATCGACAACTCCAATCCGTTTTACCGTTACGACCCCGACCAGTGCATCCTGTGCGGGCGCTGCGTGGAAGCCTGCCAGAATTTGCAGGTCAACGAGACGCTGAGCATCGACTGGGAGAGCGCCAATCCCATTGTGCTGTGGGACGGCGGCAAACCGATTGGAGAATCCAGCTGCGTCAGCTGCGGGCACTGCGTCACAGTCTGCCCCTGCAACGCGCTTCAGGAAAAGAGCATGCTGCACGAGGCGGGCATGTTCACGGGCATTCCGCTGCCGATGTTCAACAGCGCCGTGGCGGTGGTCAAGAACATCGAGCCGAGCATCGGGTACACGCCGATCCTGAACCTCTCGGAAATCGAGTCGGCGGGCCGCGAAGGCTACACCGAGAAGACCAAGACCGTCTGCACCTACTGCGGGGTCGGGTGCAGCTTCGAGGTCTGGACCAAGGACCGCCACATCCTGAAGATCGAACCCACCGAAGGTCCGGCCAACGGCGTGAGCACCTGCGTCAAGGGTAAATTCGGCTTCGAGTACACCAACAGCGTGGACCGCTTGACCAGCCCGCTGATCCGCGAGGCCAGCCCCGACGGCACCAGCCGTTTCCGCGAGGCCAGCTGGAACGAGGCCATCGCGCTGATGGCGAGTAAAATGAACCAGATCAAGGCCGAGCACGGCCCGGACAGCCTGGCCTTCATCGCCAGCAGCAAATGCACCAACGAGGAAAGCTACCTGATGCAGAAGCTGGCCCGGCAGGTCGTCGGGACCAACAACATAGACAACTGTTCGCGCTACTGCCAGTCGCCCGCCACCCAGGGCCTGTTCCGCACGGTGGGTTACGGCGGCGACAGCGGCACCATCAGGGACATCGAGAACGCCCGGCTGGTGATGGTGATCGGGGCCAACGCCGCCGAGAACCACCCGGTGCTGGCGACCCGTGTTAAGCGCGCCCATAAGCTGCGCGGGCAGCAGCTGGTGGTGGTCGATCTGCGCGAGAACGAGCTGGCGACGCGCGCCGACGTGTTCCTGCGCCCCAACCCCAGCACCGACTTCGTGCTGATGTCGGCGCTGAGCAGGTACATTCTCGATCAGGGTCTGGCCGACCAGGGCTTTCTGGACCAGTGGGTCAACGGCTTAGAGGAGTTCAAGGCCAGCGTCGCCGAGTACACGCTGGAACGCGCCGAGGAGATCACGGGCATTCCGGTTCACGACCTGGAATCGCTGGCCCTGCGGCTGGTGTCGGCCTCCGACCGCACGCAGGAGGGCGGCGTCTGCATCCTGTGGGCCATGGGCATCACGCAGCAGTGCGGCGGCAGCGAGACCAGCACCGCCATCTCGAACCTGCTGCTCGTGACCGGCAACTACATGCGGACCGGAACCGGCGCGTACCCGCTGCGGGGCCACAACAACGTGCAGGGGGCCAGCGACTTCGGCAGCATGCCCAACTACCTGCCCGGCTACCAGAAGGTGGACGACGCCGAGGTGATCAGCCGCTTCGAGGGCCTGTGGGGCAAGGGCAGCATTCCTGGCAGCAAGGGCCTGGACAACACCCAGATGGTGCAGGCCATGCACCAAGGCAAGCTCAAGTTCCTGTACCTGAAAGGCGAGGAGATGAGCCTCACCGACGCCAACGCCACGCACGTGCAGGAGGGCTATGACCACCTGGACTTCTTCGTGGTGCAGGACATCTTCTTCTCGGAGACGGCCCACTACGCCGACCTGGTGCTGCCCGCCAGCCCCAGTCTGGAAAAAGACGGGACGTTCACCAGCACCGAGCGGCGCATCCAGCGGCTGTACACCGCCATCACGCCGCTGGAAGGCAGCAAGCCCGACTGGCAGATCATCCAGCTGGTCGCCAACGCCCTGGGCGCGGGCTGGAGCTACGACCACCCCGGCGAGATCATGGCCGAGGCCGCCGCCCTCACGCCGCTGTTCGCGGGCGTGAGCTACGAGCGCCTGGAAGGCTTTGCCAGCCAGTGCTGGCCGGTGAACGCCGACGGCAGCGACACCCCGCTGCTGTACACCGAAGGGTTTCACTTTCCCGACGGCAAGGCCAGGCTCTACCCCGCCGAGTACCTGCCGCGCGCCGAGGCCCCCGACGAGCAGTTCGACCTGCACCTCAACACGGGCCGGATGCTGGAACACTTTCACGAGGGCAACATGACCTTCCGCACGCCCGGCATCGAACAGAAGGCCCCCGACACCTTTGTCGAGATCAGCCCGGAACTGGCCGCCGAGCGTGGGCTGGAGTCGGGCCGACTGGTGCGGCTGGTGTCTCGCCACGGGGCCATCCGGCTGCGGGCGCTGGTCACGGACCGGGTGTCGGGCAAGGAGGTGTTCGTGCCCATGAACGCCGACGACGCCAGCAAGTCCGTGAATTACCTGACCGGCGACCACAAGGACCGCACCACCAACACGCCCGCCTACAAAGACCACGCGGTGCGGCTTGAAGTGCTGCCGGAAATGGGCATCAACCCCCTGCCGCGCAGCAACCACCGCTGGGGCCACCCGACGCCGCAGAACGGGGTGGAGGTCGAGCGCAAGTGGGCGCGCCCCGACTACGTATACCCCGGCGACGGTCTGGGGCTGCTCCAGGGCGCAAACCTGAATTCGCGCGTGGACAAGTTCGGGGTGGGCGCGGACGACTGAATGAAACGGACGACTGAGAAGGGCCTGTAGCGCCTGGCTTGTCGCTTGCAGAAAAGGCCAAGCAGGTTTATCCCGAGTTCAGGGCCTTTCTCACAAGCCACGCGCTACAAACGACGAGCTACCCTCCGGAGGATCACATGGCACAACGGCTCATCTACACCCCGCGCATCAAAACGTCCGAAGAAAAGCTGGCGGCGGCACAGAACGACAGCAACGACGCGCTGCTCGAGGGCCTGGAGCTGCTGCGCGAACTGCACGAGGCGGGCGTGCTCGAAACACTGGTCAAGCTGATCCGGGGCGGCGAAGGGCTGGCGGGCAAGGCCCTGCACATTCTGGAGGGCGACAGTTCCACCCGCCTGATCCGCAACGTGCTGGAACTGGCCCGCACCGCCTCGGAACTCGATCCGGACGCCCTGGGCACGCTGGGCAAGGCCGCCACTGCGGGTATTGGCGAGGGGGCCAAGCGGGTGCAGCAGGGCGAGGGCGTGGGGCTGGGCGAACTGCTGGGCCTGCTGCGTGACCGCGACGTGCAGATTGCTCTGGGGGCGCTGTTCGGCACCCTCAAGGGCTTCGGGCGTTCGCTGCGTGACTCGCGCGGCGAAACCGGCGAGTCGGAGGGCCAGCGCAGGCCCAACGAGGAGCGCGACAAGAACAGGAAGCAGAAACGCAAGTAAGAAGACGCTCTACGCCAGCCCCTTCAAGGCTCCGCACGCGCAGCGTCAACCTGCGAGACCAGCAGAAATGTGTGCTATTTTCATGTCGCTCAATACAATTGTGTGCAGTACAGCGGGCCGGTTGCTGCCCCAAAAGGAGGACCTATGGCTTCATTTCTGGACCGTGAACGTACCGTCGCGCCGCCCGGTTACTCGCGCTGGCTGGTTCCGCCCGCCGCGCTGGCCGTCCACCTGTCCATCGGGCAGATCTACGGCTACAGCGTGTTCAACAAGCCGCTCTCTCACCTGCTCAGCGGTGACCTGAAGGCCAAGGTGGGCGCGCCCGGCGAC
>JANXWI010000251.1 GCA_025351205.1 Deinococcus sp. | reverse complement strand
GAGCCGGGGGGGTGGGAGCGGACATGCCCGTAGTGTAGCGTTTCGCTCACAGCAGAACTGACGTGCAGCGTGTGGTGTGTGGCACGCAGGAAAGGCCAGAACACTCCGGTTTGTCCCGGCGTCCTGGCCCTTCCTTTTCCTGCAAGCTACCCTCTATGTGCTACAGGCGACGTGCTACGCGCCGATCACGCGCCCTTGCGCCGCTTGCGCAGCCGTTCCATGGCGGCCTCCAGCGACAGGCGCATGCGCTCCAGGGCCTGCGCCAGGTCGCCGATCTCGTCGTTGCGCTCCACCGTCACGGGCTGGTCGAGGTCGCCCATGCTGATGGCGTCGGCGGCCAGCACCAGTCGCTCGATGGGCTGGACCACCAGCCTTGCGGTGCGGGCGGCCAGGAGTGCGGCGACGACGAAGGCCAGCAGGGCCACGCCCAGGATCAGCAGCAGGGTGTTGCGCAGCTGGGCAAAGGCGGCGTCTCCCGGCACGCCCACCACGATGCTGTACAGCGGCGTGCCGCCCGTGGGTTTGATGCCCTGGGCCACCACGCGCTCGGCCTGGGCGTTCTGGGTCACGTTGATGCTCGACAGCAGGTAGGTGACGGTGCTCGAGGTCTGGTTGGCCGGGTCGGCCACCGAGCTTTGCAGCGCCTTGGCCTGGTCGGAAGTGCCCGCGCCCACCTGTTCGAGCAGCGAGAGCTGATAGCGGTACGAGTCGGCGGGGCTGCCGCTCTGCACGAAGGTCGAGTTGCCCGGGTGCTGCTGGACCCAGGCCGCGATCTTCTCCGAGAGAGGCCCGTCGGTGTAGGCGTTCTTGCTTCTGAAAAAGGTGGTGCCGTCGGGCAGGTTGACCTGCACGAAGCCCACCGCGCTGCGCTTGATCAGGGCGTCGAGCTGGGCGTACACGGTGTTCTGGTCGGTCACGTCGAGGTTGCTGCCCACGGCCACCGCCACCGCCTGAGCATTCTCGGTGATCAGCTGGCTCTGAGCGCGGGGCAGCGCGTACACCAGAAAGCCCAGCGTCAGAAGCGTGAACAGCCCGAGCGGCAGCAGCGTCGAGAGTAGCACCCGGCGCGACAGGCTGCTGCGCCGGTTTCCGCGCACGGGGTCGAGCGAGGGGTCCACCATCATCACGCTGGTGGGGTTGGCCGGTTCACGCAGGGCCGCAGAGGCCGCGCCGCTGCCCAGCGAGCCGGTAAAATCGGCCCAGGCGTCGTCGGAGATCGGCTCGCTGGCCGCCCTGGAGGCCGTGACGGGGGCCGAAACAGAAGCTGGGGCGGGGCTGCTGGTCGCTGGGTCACTGGTCGCCGGGCGGCCCAGCAGATTTCCCAGGTTCATCTCGGGCACGCCGCTCACGACGTGTTCCGGACGGATCATCTGGCCGTCGCGCTGCACGAAGGCCGGGGGGGCTTCCAGGGGATCGCTGGGCAGCATCACGCCGTCCAGACTGTGAACCGTGTTCGGGCCATGAAGGGTGTCCAGGCCGAGAAGACTGTTCGGGCTGTGAGCGCCTTCCAGGCTGTAGGCCGCGTCCAGCTGGTCGGCTGGGGCCAGGGTCTCCGCCGCAGCGGATGGCCTGGCGGGCGAGGCGGCACCGGGCTGGCTGCTGGGCTGGCTACCGGGCTGGCTACTGGGCTGGATAACGGGCCGCAGAACCGCCACGCTGCCCTGAACGGCGCTCCCCCAGTCAGTGCTGACCCGGTCACTACTGATATGGTCACTGCTGCCTGACGGCAGGCTGGAGAAGAGGGAACCGTTCAGGTCATGGCCGCTCAGGTCGCCGCCGGGCAGACGGCTGTCGCCCGCCGTCAGGGGGCCGCTGCCGTAAGGCGAGGGACCGACGTAGCCGCTGCCGGACAGGTAGTCGGTCTCGCCATATGCGGGCTGCACACTTCCGGGCGGCGCATATCCGGCGTCGGATGAGATGGAGGGGGCCGAAACGAAGGGGGCGGCGACCACCGGAGCCGTGATCGGCAGCGAGGCAGGCCCCACCAGGCCGGGGCGCTCCGAGGCGTAGGGGTCGTTGACCAGGGTGGTGTCGTCGCGCACCTCTTCCAGCGTGACCTGCGCCCCCACGCCCTGAAACACCTCCAGCAGCCGCTCGGCACGTTTGCGGCTGGTGGGCTTCATCAGGCGTCCGTTGCGGCGCGAGGCCAGCTTGGAGGCCTGTTCGGCGTTCAGCTCGAACTGCTGACTGAGTTCCTGGCTGAGCTGACCCAGGACGGCTTCGGGGACGGGCTGACGGATGACCACGGTGTACTTCATGCGATTCCCTTTGTGCGGAGGAGGCGGGCCAGAGCCTGACCGTGCGAGATGCCGAGCTGGGTGCTGCCGAGTTGGGCGTTTAGGCTGCCCAACAGGGCAGACAGCGTGGGGTGTTCGGGAAGGTCGTCCAGAGCGTCGTCGATCATCAGTTCACCCATCGGGCCGACCACGCTGATCAGCGCCTGCCGCAGCGTCTCCTGGACGCCCGGGGTCAGCGGTTGCTCGCGCACGGCGGCCCGGTCCAGCCAGCTTCTGGCCTCGGTCAATACCTGCCTGACCTGGGCCTCGGTTCCGCCCAGCGTGGCGGCCAGCCTCTCGATGCTTCGGCGGCCATCGGTGACGTGCAGCACGCGCCAGTGGGCAAAAGGCAGCGCGGTGGCGTCGCTCAGACCAGGCGGCCAGGCGGGGTAGTCCAGCTCGGTGCTCACGCGGCCTCCCATAAAACCGGCAGACCGGGCCGCGCCCCGGAAAGGTCAAGGAGACCGGGAAGGGCGCTCATTCTTCCAGCCCCGACGAGGCCCACAGCGGATGGGCGCGGGCCTCGGGCATCGGGACGCTGCGCAGCGCCACGCCGCTCAGGTCCAACATGCTGCGGTACTGGTCGTGTAGCGCCGCACGCAGCTCGGCAACGGGCAGCTCCGGGTCTGCGTGCAGCGCCCCGCCCGTCAGCCAGACCTCGCGGGCGAAGGGATCGAGGCAGGGGTGTTCGTCGGCCAGCGCCGCCGCCGCCTGCTTCCAGGTGAGCGGCAGGTCCATGCGGCTGCTGCTGGCCCGCAGCACCTCGTTCCAGAAGGCCGTGAGGTCGGCGTGGGTGTAGCGCGCGCGGGGGGCCACGGTGTGCAGCGCCTCTCCAGGTTGCGGCAGGGTTCCGGCCAGCAGGCGGCCATCTTCCCAGTAGCTGCACGCCTGCTGGCCCACCGGCTGCTGCCCCAGCAGCGCTCCCCGGAAGCGCCGCGAGGCCAGCAGGTCGCGGGCGTCGGGCCAGCTCAGCGGCAAGCGGACCTGCTCACCGTCGCGGCACAGCCAGATGAGCTGGGCCAGGGCCGGTTCCATCTGGCTCAGGCTGACCTGGGCGCGGGCAAAGGTCACGGGCAGGGTCCGGACATCGAGGTCGCCCTCCTGATCGTGGCCGCCGCTCACCTGGCCGCTGACCCACACGAAGCGGCCCACCAGCCCGGCCTGCTGCACGTCCAGCACGCCGCTGAACAGAGAACGCTGGCTCAGGTCGGTGTAGACCTCCGTCCAGGGGTAGTGGTCGGTTGAGAGGCCGCCGTAAACGGCTCGCTCCGGGGGGACGTCCAGCCAGACATGAGACATAGTCAACGGATCCTAGTGGAAAGAGGGGGGAAAGCGCTGGGGCAATCTTCGCAAAGCGCAGAGGGGAGAGGGGTAGGACGCCACACCGATGTAGCGCAGCGCCCCATGACGGTAACCCATAGCAATAACTCGTGGCAGTGCCTTTTCGTGGCAGTACCTTCTCGTGGCAGTACCTTGCGGTGACAACTCTTGGAGGCGGCTCGTGACGAAAACCAAAAAGAAGGTGAGCCTCTTCAGACTCACCTATCTCACAACATCGCCTCTTACGTTTGGCTTACAGCCCGTTTTTGGGCTTCTACAGTGCGGCCAGCAGCTCCTGCACGCGCTCTTTGAGGTCGCCGCGCTCCTGGGGGGCGCCCAACTGGTGCAGCCCGCCGTGGTAGGCGTCGGGGTCGCCGAACAGGTTCGACAGCAGCTCGAACTCGCGCTGGCTTCGGAGCGAGGCGTCGTCGCGGAACATGTTGACGTAGCGGTCCTGAAAGGCCCAGTCGGGCAGTTCGCCGCTCAGGAAGCCCCGCATCAGCTGCTTGTAGGGTTCCACGGTGCTGGCTGGAGTTGTGCTGGCTGAACCTGTGCTGGCTGGAGCTGCGCCGGGCGCAGCCGCCACCGGGGCCGCCTCGCCGCGCGCGGGCACGTACTGCTCGAACACGGGTTCCAGCACGTCTGCGGTGATGTCCCAGTTGTCCACGTCGAAGACCGGCTCGCCGTCCTTGAACACGATCAGCTGCGGCGACTGGTGCTGGATGCCGGTGCGGGCGGCGACGTGGTTAGAAGCGGGCCGCCAGTCCACCACCCGGATAAAGCCGACGGGCAGCTCGTGGTCTTTCAGGAAGGTTTCGAGCACCCCGAAACCCTGCATGGTCTTGTGGCAGGTTCCGGCCTTGAACACGCCGGAAATCGGATTCTCGGCCAGAAAGGTCTCGACCTCGTCGGGAGTGGTGAGCGGAACGAGTACAGGAGTCATGGCCCCAGTGTAGCCGCCGCTTTGCAAAGTGAAGTGACCTGGCACATGATCTGGCGGCTGTATTTGGGGCCGCCTCTGGTGTGGGCCGCGTGGCCGGGCGAATGTGGCGCAGATTGAGACGTCCAGGCTCGCTCAGCGGACCCCCCAGTCAGCGCCCCTTGCTATTTCTGGGTGGAAGTCAGGGCGGCAGGCAGGCGCCGCGAACCATGTCCATTCTGAGCAAGGCACCCATTTTGTGAGTGCAGCATCAACCGACCTGACAGGAGTGAATGTTGGGGCCTTCACTTCCTCGCCCCTTGCGAACGAGGGCCGGGGAGAGGGTGAACGAAGCGTCATCAGGACGCCCCTGAACGAGACGTACCCTGCCCTGATCGGTTGGCGCTGTACTGGATATAATCAGCGCGTCTCTGGATTCCTGAGTGGCGTTCACGGTTGCGGAACTGCGTTTCTTCAGGTTGTGGCCTGCGGGGTCGCCATTGGCAATATCAGTCGGGGGCGGCGGGCAGGCGTGCTCAAGCGCGTCCGTTCTGCCCAAGAAGCCCCTCTTTCTCACTAGATCCACTCGGCGCGTCTCTGGATTCCTTTAGTTCAAAAACCTCTGCAACTCCACCATATACCGCGCCAGCTCATGCGGCGCGCCCACCTTGCGGGCCAGTTCGACCCGCAGTTCCAGAATCTCCTGCTCCAGCGGATCGACCCGCAGATACTGGTTGCACAGCAGCAGCCCGCGTTTCAGGTCCCCTGCCGCCACGGCCCGTTCCAGCCGCCCGCGCAGCTCCAGGCCCAGGCCGGTGCTCAGCTCGTCGCGCAGGGCGTTGGCCCACTCGCTCTCTTCCAGGCCCTGCAAGAACGGCCCCCGGTACAGCGCCAGGGCGCGGGCCACCTCGCCTCGCCGCAGCGCCTCCTGTAACTCCTTGGCGTCCAGGTCCACGTGGACGCCCCGGCCCATGCGGTATCTGGGCTGCTTGTGCGGGCCTTCCATGATCAGGATGTGCTGCCCGAACTTCTGGCGCAGCTCGCGGAACACGGACCTGAAGTAGCTGGCCCCGGTTTCCGGCTCCTTGTCGGGGTACAGGTCGGCCTGAAGCTCGGCGCGGGTGCGGTTGGGGTGAAGCGTCAGGTAGGCCAGCGTGAGCGCCGAACCTTGCAGCGTCAGGTGGATTTCCTCGCCGTCTTTCATGACCACCGCGCGGCCCAGCGTGAACACCTGGAGGTGCATCAGGGTGTCCTCGTAGATGGGCTGGGTGTTGGTCAGGATGGCGAGCTGGTCGAGCACCGCTTCCATGTAGGGGGCGCTGTCGGGGTCGAGCATGGCGTGCTGGGTCAGTTCGCGCAGCTCCTCCAGGTCGGGCTTGTAGACGCTGCGCTGGCGGTCCTGCATCAGCAGCGTCAGGGCCTCGCGCAGCACCAGCCCGGACTCGTCTTCGCGCTCACTGCGGCGCAGCGCGTCGGCGAGGTGCAGCTGGCTTCGCAGCAGCATGCGGGTGTCTTTGCCGCGCAGCTCGTCTACGGCGGCCTGCAAGTCCTGTACGGCGAGCGTCAGGTTGCCGCGCCGCCGCATCAGAATGCCTCTGGTGGCCAGCAGCGCCGGGGGCAACTCGGGGGTGGGCGACAGGTCGTGCAGCGTTTCCAGCGCCCGCGAATGCCTGCCCTGAAGGCTGTACAGGTCAGCCAGCCGGATGGCCGTCCAGGAGCGCAGTTCGTAGTCTTGCAGGTCCTGCACGAGCGTACGAAGTTCTTCCAGGCTTTCTTTGTATGCGAATGAATTTTCGATCAGCTGATAGTATTCAGCCTCAAGTGGAAGCAGTTTCGCCTTATCAATATTGGACTCCATAGGAAGTAAGCGTAATTTTTTAATACTTTTTTCCACCGCTTTGTAATCTTGTTCCTGAAGTTGAATCGCAGCAAGGCCTCTCAAGGTAGTCGCCTGCACCTGATAGTTTTGGCTATTGGGCATGAGAAGTAGAGATTCCTCATAAAGATGCTTTGCCCGTGTCTGGTTACCGATCATCAGGTGCATTTGTGCAAGTGTTTGTGTGACCCGGCCTGTGAGATCATCATCGCCTATTGCCAGATAGCCGTACCAGGCACGTTCGCACCTTGCAAGACCTTCATCTGGCAGCCCGTGTTGGAATTCTGCGGTCCCCCACCATCGCAGGCAGCGGAGCTGTAATTCTCCTGCAAGACCCGAATAGACAGCTTCAAAATGTGTCAGGGCATCGTCAAATCGGCCCGAAGCACGCAGCAGGTTGCCGTACTCGACTTGCCCCTCCTGGTCTCCGAGGGTACTGGCACGCAGAAGCGGCGTTTCGGCCTCGGTGATGCGCCCGCTTCTCAAATAGGCCAGCCCCAGCAGCCGCCATTCGGCAGCACAGTCGGGAAGCGGGTCACTGAGAAGCGTGATAACCGTCGCATACTGACCCACGTCCAGGGCGTCAGTGGCGATGATATGTCGGGTTTCCTGCATCTTCACGGTTTCCTCACTAACATTATGGCATGACCGTTAAAAAGCTCCTGACCGCGATCCTGGCACTGGCACTGGTTGTTGGAAACATTGCAGGCGCTTCTGCGACCTCTTCCAAGGGTGGCACTGTTACGACTGACCGTCTGCCACCAGACTGGGGCATCTGAAAATGAAGCTCCGTACTCCCACCCCGGCACCTGTCAAGCCTACTCCACAGCGCCCCGCCGTGCTGACACAGGCCGAGAAGCGCGAGCTGAGCCTGAGCATGGCCCCCGGCGCAGCCTCCAACTTCGGCGTTCTGTAAAGCTCCAAGCACCGTTTTGTATGTTTCGGGAAGCAGCCTTGGTTGCTTCCCAATTGCTTGTTTCGCCCCCAGATAGGGGTAAGCCTTGACATTTCCGGCGCTAAGCCATTGAGCGCAACAATTCTCTGACCCGGATACGCTAAACTCACCGTGTGAAAGGGACCACGCCAACGCCAGCCGGGAGAACTCCACGACCAACGACCGAGCCACTCGCCCCGGAAGCGGGTGGCCAGACACGCGCGGCGGTGAATTTAAGCACCCCGCGCGTGCTTGTTTTGAACGCCTCGTA
>JANXWI010000249.1 GCA_025351205.1 Deinococcus sp. | reverse complement strand
GTAGAGGTGGTGGGCGGGTATCACGAGCTGTTCAACGACACGGTGAGCGCAGAGGTGACTGAGAGACTGGTGGAGTGGCTGGGGGCGCAAAGCTATATGATAGGGCGTAAAAATCGGCAAAATTCACCGTAATTAATCATCAAACTGTGAATTGTTACAATTGACTTACCTATATCGACAGTTGTAGCCTCAGGTGTATCAAAGACGTTTGTATGAGGTGGTGCATAATCGACAATGATATCCTTAATGAAGTATATGCGAGGCCATCTCCCACCAAGACAACTGAATTTAATGGTGTCTGAATTTAATTCAATCTCAGAATTAAGAGCCACAATTAGCATGTAAAGTGGGAGTGGTGAATATAACACGGCCATAATTTCACCAATAATCGTCCACCCAGAGGAAAGGCATGTCTTAGGAGTGCAATCAATGAACCACATCACAATTATTGATTCAAGCAGAAGCATTATCACGCCCATAATGAGACGAAAACCCCAAGGGTACCGCAACACCAGTGGACCCTCCTCCGACGTCCTCGGTAACAGCCTCATCTTCTGGCTCATAATCTAAGTTTACTCTTCCGCCAGAAAACATTGGTGAATATCATCAGCTTAGCTTCTCATGGGTGACTTTACCGCCTTGCCACATTGCCTTGTCGTGTCAGTTAGGGAAGGGTACTGAATCTGCTCGCAACAGAAAACACCCTCCGCCCGTCTCTCGTCAGAGGGCCACCGCTTAGCGGAACATCTTCGCGCACGAAGCTAGAGAAAGCGGTGCATGACATACAGCCCCACACGTCCGAGAACAGGATGCTCGAAAGCCTCTGGAACCGTGCCAACAGTCTGAAATCCGAGCGCCTGATATAGCCTGACAGCCGCATGGTCTGATTCCACAACGGCATTGAACTGCATTGCGGCGTAGCCCTGCCCGGTGGCCCAAGCGAGGGCGTACTCGGTGAGGGCACGCCCCGCACCTCGCCCCCGAGCATCACTGGCGACCATGAAACTCGCCGTGGAAACGTGTGAACCGCGTCCAGAACGATTTGGCCCCATCTTCGCCGTACCCAGAACGCGTGGGCCATCGCAGATGACAACCGTATGACCTGGAGGAGTCTCCACCCACACGCTCCTGGCCTCGTCAGAAGACCAACCGGGGTCGTAGGCGTAGGTTTCGCCGGCAGCGACGATTTCTTGAAAAACCGGCCAGGCCAGCGACCAGTCGGCGTCTTTGTACTCAAGAATCTGCATGTGGGGATCATACCCTGAAGGCAGATCTACCGAATCTTCACTCTGACCGAGATGAAGGAGAAGCCTACAGACTAGCGAAACGCCCCGCGCTCTTAGGTAACTTCCCCGCCTTGCCATCCTGCCCTGGGGTGCTAAACTGACCTGTTGCGTCAAGAAGCAAGGGTACACAATCTGCACCCAGCAGAAGAAACCCACCGCCCACCCACTCGTGAAGGAGCCATCACCTTGCAGAACCTCATCGTGCGCGGGGCGCGGGAACACAACCTGAAAAATGTGACCGTCGAGCTGCCCCGCAATCAATTTATCGTGATTACCGGCGTGTCGGGCAGCGGCAAGAGCACCCTGGCCTTCGACACCATCTACGCCGAGGGCCAGCGCCGCTACGTGGAGAGCCTGAGCGCCTACGCGAGGCAGTTCCTGGGCCTGATGGAAAAGCCGGACGTGGACGGCATCGAGGGCCTGTCTCCGGCCATTTCCATCGACCAGAAAACCACCAGCCACAACCCGCGCAGCACCGTGGGCACCGTGACCGAGATTCACGACTACCTGCGGCTGCTGTACGCCCGCGTCGGCACGCCGTACTGTCCGGAGTGCGGGCGCAAGATCGAGCGCCAGAGTCCCAGCGAGATCACCGACAAGCTGCTGAGTTTATATGACGGCCAGCGGGCCATTCTGCTGGCCCCGGTGGTGCGCGGGCGCAAGGGCGAGTACCGCAAGCTGTTCGGCGACCTGAAGCGCGAGGGCTTTTCGCGGGTGCGGGTGGACGGCACGATTTATGAAATGGACGAGGCCGAAAAACTGAAGCTGGAGAAGTTCGAGAAGCACGACGTGGACGTGGTGATTGACCGCCTGAACATCAAAGATACAGACCGTTCGCGCATCGCCGAGAGCGTGGAACTGGGCCTGCGCCGGGGCGAGAGCCTGCTGCGTGTGCTGTTTCCCGACTCGGGGGCGGAAGAACTGTACTCCGAGAAGTTCGCCTGCCCGGAACACGGCAGCGTGCTGGAGGAGCTGGAACCGAGGTCGTTCAGCTTCAACAACCCCTATGGGGCCTGCCCGGACTGCTCGGGCCTGGGGCACAAGAATGAATTTTCCGCAGACCGCGTCATCGACCCCAAACTCTCGCTGGCCGAGGGCGCGATCCTGCCCTGGAGCAAGAAGGGGACCGGCGGCGGCATGTACTACTGGGACAAGATCAAGGCGCTGGCCGAGTTCATGGAGTTCGACACCAAGACGCCCTGGAACCGGCTGCCCAAAACGGTGCAGGACGCCATTCTGCACGGCCCCGGCAAACCTTTTGAGGTAATCTACCGGCGCGGCGGTAAGGAGACCATGCGCTTTGAGACCGAGTTCGAGGGCGTGCTGGTCAACCTGGAGCGGCGCTACCTCGACACCGAATCCGAGTTCATGCGCGAGAAGATGGAAGAGATGATGGAACTCAGCCCCTGCCCCACCTGCGGAGGCACGAGGTACAAGCCGGAGATTCTGGCGGTGCGGGTGGGCGGGCTGAACATCGCGCAGGCCAGCCACATGAGCGTACTCGACGCCGACGCCTACTTTGGGGCGCTGGAAGCGGGCACGCTCGACCACGACGCCATCGAGCCGTTTTTGAAGGCCGGACGGGGCGGCAGCCAGAGCGCCCACGCGCCGCACCGTTACGAGTATCAGCTGGGCAGCTTCGGCTCGCAGGTGGCGGCCCCCATCGGGCGGGCCATCCGCACACGCCTCAAGTTCCTGGTGGACGTGGGCTTGGACTACCTGAGCCTGGACCGGGCGGCCAACACCCTGTCGGGCGGCGAGGCGCAGCGCATCCGGCTGGCGACCCAGGTGGGCAGCGGGTTAACTGGCGTGCTGTACGTGCTGGACGAACCCAGCATCGGCCTGCACCCCAAAGACAACCACCGCCTGATCGGGACGCTGAAGCACCTGCGCGACCTGGGCAACACGCTGCTGGTGGTCGAGCACGACGAGGACACCATGATGGAGGCCGATCACCTCGTAGACATGGGGCCGGGCGCGGGCATCCACGGCGGGCAACTGGTGGCCCAGGGCACGCCGGAAGAGGTTAAGAACCACGCCGACAGCCTGACCGGGAAGTACCTGCGCGGTGAGCTGAAGATCGAGGTGCCCAGTACGCGCAGGCGCGGCAACGGCAAGAAGCTGAGCGTGCGCGGGGCGCGGGAAAACAACCTTCAGAACGTGAGTATCGACATTCCGCTGGGCACCATGACTGTCGTGACGGGGCCGAGCGGGTCGGGTAAATCGACGCTCATTCACGACATCCTGCACGCCACGCTGGCCCGTGACCTGAACGGGGCCAAGACCTCGCCCGGCAAGGCCGACGCCATCGTGGGCATCGACCACCTCGACAAGGTGATCGAGATCGACCAGTCGCCCATCGGACGCACGCCGCGCAGCAACCCGGCCACCTACACCGGCGTGTTCACCGAGGTGCGCGATCTGTTCACCCGTACCGCCGAGGCCCGCAGGCGCGGTTATCAGGCCGGCAGATTCAGTTTCAACGTCAAGGGCGGGCGCTGCGAGAACTGCAAGGGCGACGGCGTGATGAAGATCGAGATGAACTTCCTGCCCGACATCTACGTGCCCTGCGAGGTCTGCAAGGGGGCGCGTTACAACCGCGAGACGCTGGAGGTGAAGTACACCAGCAAGTCCATCTCGGACGTGCTGGACATGACCGTCGAGGACGCCCGCAACTTCTTTGAGAACATTCCCACCATCGAGCGCAAGATGCAGCTGATGTGCGACGTAGGCCTGGGCTACATGAAGGTCGGGCAGCCGAGCACCACGCTGTCGGGCGGCGAGGCGCAGCGCATCAAGCTGGCGTCCGAGCTGAGCAAGCGGGCCACCGGGCGCACCATCTACATCCTCGACGAGCCGACCACCGGCCTGCACTTCGAGGACGTGCGCAAGCTGATGGAGGTGCTGGAGCGGCTGGTGGAGGGCGGCAACACCCTGCTGGTGATCGAACACAACCTCGACGTCATGAAGTGCGCCGACTGGATCATCGACCTGGGGCCGGAGGGTGGGGTGCGCGGCGGGCAGGTGGTCGCCACCGGCACGCCCGAACAGGTGGCCGCGCACGCCACGAGCTACACCGGCCAGTATCTGGCAAAGGTGCCGGGCATCGTGCCGGAAGAGGTCAAGACCCTGGAAATGGTCGGGGACGAGAAGGTCAGGAAGCCGAGGAAGAAGGCCGCCGCCGTCTGATGCTCTGCGCGCGCCCTGTTCTGAGCGGTCCTCTCCCGGTGACGGGTGTCCGGGGTTCTGGCATGCTGTGGGGCAGATGACCGCCCCCGCTGCCCGTCCACCCAGAGCGCCACTCTCCCCGGCCCGCCGCCGCCGTCTGCGTGAACGCAACCTGACGCTGCTGCGGCTGGCGTGGGGTCTGGCGCTGCTGGGCGTGCTGGCCTACACCCTCTGGCAGCCGGGCGACTGGCCCCAGAAACTGGGCCTGTGGGTGCTGCTCACGCTGCTGGCCGACGAAGCCGGGGGCTGGTACGGTTACCTGGGCGCGGCGCTGGGGGGAGTGCCGTTTTTCAGCAACCACGCGCCGCCCGAGCAGTGGTGGATCGTCCTGCCGCTCATCGGCGCGGCGCTGATCGCGTCTCTGATCGTCAAACACTCGGGCGGGCCGCTGGTGCTGCCCTTCGCGTTTGCTCTGTTTGCGCTGCCCGTTCTGGCCGCTCAAAAGCTCGGCCCCTCGCTCGACCCCACCCTGACGCTGCCCGGAAACCCGGTGTTTCAGCGGGCGGCGCTGGGCATGGCCGCCGTGGCGCTGGCCTTCAGCTTCGTGCGGCAGGCCGCAGGCGTCTTTGTGCGGCGGCGGCTGGAGCGGCCCAGGCTGCTCACGGCGAAGGGAACAGCTGAACCGGGCACGCCCGAATCCGGTGCAGTCTGAACAGGAGTTCCCCGTGACACGGCCCTCCACCCGTCTTGATCAGGTGCCGACAGAACACCTTGTCATTATTCCGCCGCCTGAATGACAGCCTTCGGTCAGCTTCACACGGCCAGACACCCACCTGAATTCATCCCACTGGTTGGTCGGAATGAGAAAGCCGTATTGACCAATGCTCTAGTACATAGACAACCGATTAGGGCGGGGTGAATTTAGGCCGCTTCGCTCCCTCACCCTTGAGGGGGGAGGGCTGGGGAGGGGGTGAACGGGCTAGGCATCCAATGACTTAAAAGAAGTTGGCCCCCTGTCAGATCGGTTGACGGTGGACTAGACTGACTCCATGACACGACTGAACGCCAAGTCGTCTAACCGCAATGTTCTGCTGATCGGCACGGTGATCGCCGCTGTGCTGATTGCGCTGGTGGTCTTCGCGGTGCGGCCTGCCGGAAGTGCCGGCACGGGCACCAAGACCTTTGAGCTGACGGGTCAGCCGGTGCTGGGGCAGGCGGCGGCCAGGGTCACGCTGGTGGTGTTCGAGGATTTCAAGTGCCCCAACTGCAAGAGGTTCGAGGAAGAAACCTTCCCGGTGATCCAGTCGAAGTACATCGGCACCGGCAAGGTCAGATTCTCGATGCTGCCCTTTCCCTTCATCGCTCAGCAGAACAGCCTGCCGGTGGACTACAGCCGTCTGGCGGCGGAGGCGGCGCTTTATTTTCCGGTTCGCAATACGGAGACGCCCGCGCCCCGGGCATGCGCTGCCGTCCGCACCGTGTTATCAATGGTCCGGACAGTCTCTGAACCAAGAAATCTAATGCCGATAAACAGGGTGTTTTTGCCCCTCCCCCTTGACTGGTACAGCCGCCTGCGGAGGGGGGAGGTTGGGAGGGGGTGAGCAGGCTGAGCGTCCTGGACGGCTTTTCCTTGATCCGCTTCTTTTCCTTGATCCGCTTCTTTTCCTTGATCCGCTTCGTCCTGCCCATCGAAACTGTCCGAACCGTTGATGAGCGGGCTGAATACCGGAAGCGACATGAATGACCAGCCTGAGATGTCTGATCAAAGTTTTGTGATTCCAGACCGTTCACGCCACCATTCCCAGCCTGGGCACTATCCTGAACCCATGACCATCGCCATCCTGAACCCATGACCATCGCCACTGACCCGTCGCAAACCCTCACGGTGCGCCAGATGGCCGAAGCGGCCCGCCGGGCCGGGCGCAGGCTGGGCGTGCTGCCCACTGGACAGAAGAACGCGGCGCTGCTGGAAGTGGCCGCCAGCCTGCGCCAGAACGCCGCCGAGATTCTGGAGGCCAACGCGCTCGACGTGCAGGCCGCCCACGAGGCCGGGCTGCCCGAGAGCCTGATCGACCGCCTGACGCTCAGCCCGGCCCGCCTGGAGGCAGTCGCCGCCGACGTGGAGCATGTGGCGACGCTGTCCGACCCGGTGGGGGAGACGCTGGAACGCGCCGTGCGTCCCAACGGATTGAACGTCATGAAACGCCGCGTGCCGCTGGGCGTGCTGGGCGTGATCTACGAGGCCCGGCCCAACGTGACCGTGGACGTGGCGACGCTGGCGGTCAAGAGCGGCAACGCGGTGATTCTGCGCGGCGGACGCGAAACGGCCCGCAGCAACGAGGTCCTGGTGAGCCTGATCGCTGCGGCCCTGGAGCAGCACGGCATTCCGGCGGGCGCAGTGCAGGTGATCACCGACCCGAACCGCGCCCGGATGCTCGAACTGCTGCGCCTCGACGACCTCGTGGACGCCGTGATTCCGCGTGGTGGGGCGGGCCTGCACCGCTTCTGCGTCGAGAACGCCACGGTGCCGGTGATCGTGGGCGGCGTGGGGGTGGTGCAGCTGTACCTCGACGAGAGCTACGTGCAGGACGCGCCGGGCGTGAGGTCGGCCATCCGGATCATCCACAACTCCAAGGTGCAGCGCCCCAGCGCCTGCAACGCCCTCGACACGCTGCTGGTCACGCCCGCCTCGGCGCGGCTGGCCCTGCCGCAGATCGTGCAGGAGCTTCAGGCGGCGGGCGTAGACGTGGTGGCCGACGCGCCCAGCCTGGAGGTTCTGCGCTCCGCCGGCGTCCACGTGCAGCCCGCCCAGCCTGCCGACTTCGGCACCGAATTTCTGGCGCTGAAACTGAGCGTCCACATGGTTGCTGGTCTGGACGCGGCCATGGACTACATCGCCGCGCACGGCGGCCACACCGACGCCGTCCTGACCCGCGATCAGGCGCAGGCTGACATCTTCGTGCAGGGCGTGGACAGTGCCGCCGTGATCGTGAACGCCAGCACCCGCTTTAACGACGGCGGACAGCTGGGCCTGGGAGCCGAGGTGGCGGTCAGCACCCAGAAGCTGCACGCCCGTGGCCCGATGGCCCTGTACGAACTGACCACCACCAAGTGGGTGGTGCTGGGCGAAGGACAGGTGCGCGGTTGAGATGGATGTATAGTCGTGCATTCGATTGATAAACGACGCTGGATCAAGACAAATGTCCCGCTCTGAGAATTGAATGTCCCGAAAATAATAAAACATTAAAGATGGACGGCTGAAAATCGCCATTCTTTGCAGCAAGAGTGGCAATCTAAACGCCGTTGCAGAGCTATCTTTTTTGACGGAGGAACTACCTGTGAACAAAATTCTTTTCATCGCGCTCGCTCTTGCCGCCTCGGGCGCTTCGGCAGCCAGCTACGTGACCAGCAACGCCAGCACCAAGACCGCCACCATCATGGTGGACGCCAGCCAGGGCACGGCGGGCGGCGGCCTGAATTTCAACGGCGTCGTCAAGGGTGCCAAGAGCTTCACCATTCCGGCGGGCTGGAACGTGGTGATGCAATACAAGAACCTCGGCATGCTGGCCCACAGCGCCATCGTGGTCAAGGGAAGCACCCCGCCCGTGAGCGTGGCCGAGAAGGACGCCGCCTTTCCGGGGGCCTACAGCAAGATGGTGATGCAGGGCATGCCCATGAACGCTGCGGCCACGGCCAAGTTCAAGGCGGCCACGGCGGGCAGCTACCTGATCGTCTGCGGCGTCCCCGGACACGCGCTGGGCGGCCAGTACCTGGGCCTGAAGGTCGTGGCTGGCGCGAAGGCCGCCACCTACCAGTAAAGTCTGGCCAGTAAAGTCTGGCCAGTAAAGACTGGAAACAGTTTAAACATCACCGCACGGAGTCGTCAGTTGGAGCGGTCAGCTTGCCCCGAACAACACTGTTCCAGGGCTGCCTGACCGCTCCGCTTCGCTATTTCAGGCCGTTCATGGCGGCGTCGAGCTGTCTGGCGTACTTCGGATACTGGGCCTTGGTCATGTTGGCGGTCACCAGCAGCGTCTTCTGGCCTTCGCGCGTGACCCGCAGGTGATTGTAGATCTCGGTGTCCAGCCCCTTGACCCAGAATTGCAGGTCGACCCACTCGCGCCCGCCGGACCTGACAATGCGGCGGCTCACCCAGCGCAGGCCGGGTGTGGGCGCAATCGAGCGTTCCAGCGCGGCCTGCACCGGGGCCAGATCACCGGTGGGCAGGGCCTGGTCGCGCAGCGCGAAGGCGATGTTCACGTCCCAGGAAGGGCCGGGCGTGGAGTACACGGCGGTGGGCGGAGCGCTGCCACGGGAATATTTGCTGTCGATCACGCTTTTTGGCATGGGCACGAAACCGCTGGGAACATCCACGCTGACGGTGGTTCCCGGCACCGTGACGCGGGACGCACCGGCAGGAAGGCCGAGCAGCACGCAGACGAACAGCAGTGAAACGGTTCTGGACATGGGCAGGTCTCCTGGGGGCTGATCTGGCCCGAGTGTAGCCTGCCCGCGCCCTGATTCTGGTTGTGGATTTCCCAACCCTATGCATCTGCGCTCCGCTTGGTTCCAAACCGTCACAATGGGGCATGTCCACTTCCTCCACCCAGGTCGCCGCCAGAGCCTCCGCACCGGACCCGTCCGCGCCGCACCTTCCGCTCAACCGCCGCCGCCTGATCGCGCCCGGCCCCGTCGAGGTCGAACCGCGCGTGCTGGCCGAATTGGCCCAGCCGCAGATGCACCACCGCGCCCCGGACGGCGTGGCGAAGCTGATGCAGGCCCGTGCCCAGCTGAGCGAACTGCTGGACGCACCTGGCTACGAGGCGGTGATCGTGACCGGCAGCGGCACGGCGGCCTTCGAGGGGGCGCTGGTCAGTCTGGTGCCCGGCAACGCCAGGGTGGTCAGCGCCCAGGCGGGCAAGTTCAGCGAGCGCTGGGGCGACATGGCGCGGCACTTCGGCTACGACACGCAGCTGGTCAGCAGGCCCTGGGGCGAGGTGCTCGACCCGCAGGAGGTCGCCGACGCGGCCAGAGACGCCCACACCCTGCTGGTGACGCACAGCGAGACAAGCACCGGGGCGCTGCACGACCTCGCGGCCATCGCCCGGGCGGCCAAGGCGCAGAATCCCGACCTGATCATCATCGCCGACTGCATCACCAGCTACGGCGTGGCCGAACTGCGCCCGGAGCAGTGGGGCATAGACGCCGTGGTGTCGGGCAGCCAGAAGGGCACGGCCACCCCGCCGGGCCTAGGGCTGTTGCTGCTCAGCCCCTCGGCTCAGGAGCGCCTGATTCCCGCTACCCCGCGCGGCTTCTACCTCGACATGCACCGTGAGCTGAAGGGCCAGATGGGCGGCAACACTCCGCAGACGCCCGCCATCAACCTGATCTACGCCCTGAGCGCCTCGCTGGAGCGGCTGCTGAGCGTGCCGCGTGAGGTGCTGTGGGCCGAGAAGAAGCGCCAGAACGACGCGCTGCTGGCCGCCGGGGTCGGTGCCGGCTGCCGCGCCTGGGCCAGCCGCAGCAGCCCGGCGGTGGCGGTGCTGTGCCCGCCCGCCGGTATCTCGGGCCGGGCGGTGGCCGCGCAGCTTGCCGTCATGGGCCAGCGCGCCCTGCCCGGTCAGGCTCCACACGAAGACACGGTGTTCCGCATCTCGACCATGGGCTACGCAGACCGCTACGACGCGCTGGGCATCGCCGGCATTTTGGAAGACGCCCTCACAGCCCTGGGAGCGGAGTTTGAGCGCGGGGCGGGCGTGGCGGCGGCCTGGGCGGCATTGAAGTAGAGGCGTGTAGCCCGTGGCCCGTGGCCTGTAGGCAGGGCCGGCACGTTCAGGTTCAACCGAACTGTGCTGGCCCTTCCCACACGCTACGGGCCACACGCCACACGCCGACCCTCAATTCAGTGTCCGGTCATTTCTGGGCAGAAACGAGATCAGCGTTTCCAGCCGGTCCAGCAGGTCGAGGGTGTCCAGCGCCTGTTCGCGCTGGTCGCCCGAAAGGGGCAGCAGGGTGGCGGCAAAACTGGCGAGCAGCAGTGGTTCCTGCGGCGCGTGTTCCTTGATGGCCCCGGCGTCGGCGGCGCGCACGCTCAGCAGGCCGTCGAGCAGCCGCCGTGAGAGGGCCGCCGTCATGTCCTGCTCTCCTGGCCCCTCGGGCAGCGGGTCTTCCTGAATGGTGGCGCTCAGGTAGCTGTGTGTGGTGTCGAAATCCAGAATACGGAAACGTTCGCCGCCCACCACCACGATGCTGGCCGTGCCGTCGTCGTGGTCGGTCACGCTGCGCAGGTGGGCCAGCGTCCCGACCCGCGCAAGGCGGTCATGAAACGGTTTGGTCTGCTCCTCGTCGGCGGCCTCCAGAATCCGCACGACGCCGAACGGTTCACCACTGCGCCGGGTGTCGGCCAGCAGATCGCGGTAGCGCTGCTCGAAGACGTACAGCGGCAGCACCAGGCCGGGAAACAGCACCAGGTCCGGCAGGGGAAAGAGGGGAATGATGGACGGAAGAGACGGGGTCATTTGTCCTCATAGTGGACCTATGGCCCGAATCAGATTTCAGCATGGCCTACAAATGGCGTGCTAGACGGGTTCGGTCTGTACGCTGGCCTTTGTTTTGCGTCCGCGTTTGGGCGCGGGCGGGGGCGGCGCACCGATGGTCGCCAGCTGCTGTTCGCTCAGGCCCAGAGTGATCAGGGCCGCGCTGTCGTGCCCTGTCAGGCCCGCCGTGGGCAGCAGGTCCGGGCGGCGCTCAAGCGTGCGTTCCAGCGCCCTGTCGCGCCGCCAGCGCGTGATGGCCGCGTGGTTGCCGCCCTGGAGCACCTGTGGCACGCCCATCCCCTGCCACTCGGCGGGCCGGGTGTACTCCGGGTAGTCGAGCAGGCCGCTGCTGTACGAGTCGTCGCGCCAGCTCTGTTCGTCTCCGATCACGCCCGGACGCAGCCGCGCCACCGCCTCGACGACGCAGGCCGCCGCCGCCTCGCCGCCCATCATCACAAAGTCGCCCAGGCTGACCTCACGGGTCACGAGCGTCTCGACGCGGGCGTCGAAGCCCTCGTAGCGGCCACACAGCAGTGCCAGGTGCCGCCTGCCTGCCAGTTCCTCGGCCATTCTTTGATCGAAGCGTTGCCCGGCGGGCGTCAGTAAAATGATCTCGTCGGGTCTCTCAGGCAGGGCCGCCAGCGCCCGCTCGACCACGTCCACCCGGATCACCATGCCCGCGCCGCCGCCGTAGGGCGAGTCGTCCACCTTGCGCCAGCGGTTGCCCGAATGCTCGCGCAGGTCGTGCAGACCGAAGCTCAGCAGGCCCGCCGCCACGGCCCGGCCCAGCAGCGCCTCCTGTGTGAAGGGGCGCAGCAGCTCCGGAAACAGCGTCAGCAGGCTGAAGTGCAGCGGGCCGGGTGGGGGGGCTGTCACGTCCAGTTCAGCAGTCATTCCGGCTCAGGACCGTCTTCCAGCCCGGTTTCCCTGCTCGGCTTCACGGTGTCGGCCTGCCCGCCGATCAGCCCTTCAGGCGCGCCATCGAGCACCACCGCCTGCCCGCGCTTCACAACCACGTAGGGAGCCTGGAGCGGAAGCAGGGCGCTGCCGCCGCTGTGGCTCACCACCAGCACGTCCTGAAAGCCCATGTCGAGCACGTCCTGTACCTCGCCCAGCACGGTCCCGGCGGCGTCCTGCACCTTCAGGCCGCGCAGCTCGTGGTAGTAGTACTGCCCGTCTTCCAGGCCCGGCAGCTCGCTGTCGTGGGCGTAGACCTTCAGGCCGCGCAGCTCCAGGGCCGCCTCGCGGGTATCGGTGCCCAGCAGCTGTACCGTCACGCCCTGCCCCTGCGGCTGGATGCTGGCGAGTCTGCGCCACCCCAGGCCCTCCACGTACAGCCGCCTGAGCGTGAGCAGCTGCGCGGTCTCGCCGACCACGAACAGCTTCACGGCCCCCTTCAGGCCCTGGGGAGCCATCAGGTGGCCCACGCGGGTCAGGTCGGGCGGCAGCGTATTGACGGTGTTCACAGGTTCATACCCTTTCCGATTGATTCCGTGCTGTGTTCGGAATCAATCCGACCAAGCGGGCAGGCGTGCCCAGGCGCGTCCGTTCTGCCCAAGAACGGGAGTAGGAACAAGTACGGATTTTGCGGCATGGAAGAACAGCCGGTGCAGTTCCGGGTGTTCTGGAATAAAGCGGAATCCGTATCGGAGGTGTCCAGACGCTCAGCGTTCCTTTTTTGGGGCGTCCAGATCGACGTTCAGCCGCTCCTCGGGTTCGCACACGGCCCGCACCAGCGTCCGCATTGCCTGGATCACCCGACCCTGTCGCCCGATCAGTCGGCCTTCCTCGCCGGGGGCCACCTTGACCATCACGTTGGGGCCGCGCCGCGACACCCGCACCAGCGCCGACTGCTCCACGATGCTCTGGGCCAGGAACAGACTGAGGTCGGCGGGGTCGGTGGGCATGGCGGGTACTCTAGCGCGGGCGGCGCGGGCCTGCAAACGAGGGCAAACCTACTGCCGCTTACCAGCCCAGTTTGCCGTTCGGCCCCATGATCTTGGCCAGGTGCTCGGGCGTCCACAGTTCGTAGGAATACATCGGGTACTGCTGCTTGAAGCGCCCCACCCGGTCCCAGACCTCGCGCGACTCGCGGGGCACCAGCAGAATCAGTTTGAAGATGCTGTCCATGTTGTCGTAGACGTAGAAATCGAAGTGCATTTCCTGCTCGCTGCCGCTGGCCGAGAAGATCGGGAAGCCGAACGGACGGTAGCGCCACTTCTTGTTCCGGGCCACCAGAATCCGCGCGGCGATGCGTTTCAGGGTGCTGTCGGGAAAGCTGAGGGTCTTGCCGTCGCGGTCCCGGTAGGTCGCCCCGGCAGGCGGCGCGTCGAGCTGCGGGCCGCGCTGCCGGGGGGCACTGGAGGTTCTGGCGTAGGTGCGGCCCGTAGACGTGCGGCCAGTCGAGGTGTGGCCAGTCGAGGCGCGGCCCGCCGGTGTACGCCCGGTCTCGTTGCGTTCGCCGGACGTGCGCCCTGCTGAGGTTGAGGTGCCGCCGGAGGCCGCCGGGTCCGGCGCGCCCGAGTCGTCGGGGCCGCGTCTGCTGGCCGGTTTGGGCCTGCTGTCGGTCTTGGGCTTGCGGAAGCTGCCCGGCTGGATGTGCAGCTTGCCGTCGGTCTTGGAACGGTTGCCGGTGGGCCGCGAACTGCTGGCCGTGCCCCCGGCTTTGGGGGCCGACTTGGAGGCGGGCCGCGCCGATTTGGAAGGTTTTCTGTCCCTGGTCATCCGGTCAGTGTACGGGAAGGGGGCGGGAAGGGTGGAGACGGCCTGATCAATTGCCCAGACGGTCCATGTCCAGTCTGCCTAAGGCCACCCGCGCCGCCGTGAACCCCGGGCGCAGCCGCAGCGCCGCCAGAAGCTCGGTGCGTGCCTGCGCGGTCCGGCCCAGCGCCGCGAGCGCCCGCCCGCGCCAGAAATGCGCCTCCTCGTGATCGGGCGCGTCTCTCAGCACGCCCGCCGTGAGCCGCAGCACCTCGGCATTGCGGCCCACCCGCAGGTACGCCTCCAGAATCTCGAAGCGGTACCACAGAAACCGCCAGGGCAGACCCCCCGAGACGCGGGCTGGCCGGGTCGGGTCGAGCGAGGGGTTTGGCGCTGCGGCCTCGGCCCGCTCAAAGGTGCGGGCCGCCCCGCGTGCGTCGCCCAGGCGCAGCTTGGCCGCCCCCAGGTTGTACAGTGCCAGGGCGTCGCCGGGCCGGTTGCTCAGCGCGGCCTCGGCGTTGGCCAGTGCCCCGGTCCACATGGCCCGGGTCTGGTCGGCATTGATGCCCTGCACACTGTCCAGCCGCGCCCGCCGTTCGCCCGGATACACCACCAGA
>JANXWI010000208.1 GCA_025351205.1 Deinococcus sp. | reverse complement strand
GGCTTCGACACCGAAGTGGACGTGGTCGAGGGCATGCAGTTCGACAAGGGCTACATCAGCCCCTACTTCATCACCAGCCCCGACACCATGGAGGCCATTCTCGAAGATCCGTACATCCTGATCAACGAGAAAAAGGTCGGCGCGCTGAAAGACCTGCTGCCCGTTCTGGAGAAGGTCATTCAGACCGGACGCCCGCTGCTGATCATCGCCGAAGATGTCGAGGGCGAGGCCCTGGCGACCCTGGTGGTCAACAAGCTGCGGGGAACGCTGAACATCGCCGCCGTCAAGGCCCCCGGTTTCGGTGACCGCCGCAAGGAAATGCTGCGCGACATCGCCGCCGTCACGGGCGGTCAGGTCATCACCGAGGACCTGGGCCACAAGCTGGAAAACGTCACCATGGACATGCTGGGCAGCGCCAAGCGCATCCGCATCACCAAAGATGAGACCACCATCATCGACGGCGGCGGCGACCAGAAGGAGATCGAGGCCCGCGTGGGCGCCATCAAGGCCGAGCTGGAGACCACCGACAGCGACTACGCCAAGGAGAAGCTCCAGGAGAGATTGGCCAAGCTGGCGGGCGGCGTGGCCGTCATCCGGGTCGGCGCGGCCACCGAGACCGAGCTGAAAGAGAAGAAGCACCGCTACGAGGACGCCCTGAGCACCGCTCGCAGCGCCGTCGAGGAAGGCATCGTGGCGGGCGGCGGCACCACCCTGCTGCGCATCATCCCGGCGGTCCGCAAGGCTGCCGAGGCTCTGGTGGGCGACGAGGCCACCGGCGCACGCATCCTGATCCGCGCTCTGGAAGAGCCGGCACGTCAGATCGCCGTGAACGCGGGCTTCGAAGGCAGCGTCGTGGTGAACGCCGTCATCAACAGCGACCTGCCCCGCTACGGCTTCAACGCCGCGACGGGCGAGTTCGTGGACGACATGGTGGCCGCTGGCATCGTGGACCCGGCCAAGGTGACCCGCACCGCGCTTCAGAACGCGGCCAGCATTGGCGCCCTGATCCTGACCACCGAGGCCATCGTGTCCGACAAGCCCGAGAAGGCGTCGGCTGGCGCTGGCGGCCAGGGCGGCGGCATGGGCGACGGCGGCATGGGCGGCATGGACTTCTAAACTTAAGAATTCTTGTGAAGAGGCCGGGGCATTGCGCTCCGGCTTTTGTTATGTTTTTAACGAACATAATACAACAAACCCCAAAAAATATCTGTGAAAAATCATGTTTTTACGATTCAACGATCTTGAAAATTTTGTGATATGATATTTTTATGAAACGTCCATCAATACTTTGCCTCGTAGTAGTATTTCTTTCAGGATGTTCTTCTCAACCCGAACTCACAAAAGATCAACTCAGTGATTATTTTGGCGAATTTCAATGTAATGATAAGTATTACTATTGTGAGGCGTTAAGTTTACAGGGACCAGAAACTTCTCATCAAGACCTAGGTATAAGGTGGGAAAATAAAGGTAGTTTTTTCGAAGCTGACCTAAAAAGCTCTACTCTTATCTTAAGTAGTCATCCCTTATTTGGATGGAAATTAGCCACCTATGATCCAACATTCACAGAATCAGATCGAAACATGGTCAACTTAAAAATTACTCTTGATGCACTACAAAATTAGCAATATGTAGGTTTATTAATTCTGATGCCCTATAGTGATCATAAAAAATATAAGCAGTCTTTACACTGCAAGGTGAATCGTTTCGATTATCACGAGACACTTGACGAACCATTGCGCCTTCTCTGTCCTTCGGGGATGGGAAGACCATCAAACTTTAAAGCCAAAGCCCGTTGCGCCGATCTTTCGCTGAAGCGTGACACAATACAGCCATGCCCTCAATCCCGACGACGGCTCAACCCGGCACCGAGGCCGCCTCAGAAACCATCACCAAACGGATTGAAGGGCTGGGCGACTGGAGGGGCGAAACCCTGGCCCACGTCCGGCAGCTCATCCAGAGCGCCTGCCCGGACATTCAGGAGGAGTGGAAGTGGGCCAAGCCGACCTCTCCAGGCGTTCCGGTCTGGTCCTACGAGGGCGGCGTCTGCACCGGCGAGGTGTACAAGGCCGCCGTGAAGCTCACCTTCTTCCGTGGGGCCACTGTGGCAGACCCGGCAAGACTCTTCAATTCCAGTCTGGAAGGCAACACCCGGCGGGCGATTGATCTGCACGAAGGGGAACAGATCAGCGAGGCGGCGTTCGGGCAGCTGATTCAGGACGCGGTGGCGGCCAATGTTGCGGCGCAGGCGAGTAAAAGGAAGAAGTGAGCGCAAAGATGATCGTTTTCTCCGGCCTGCCCGGCAGCGGGAAAAGTACGCTGGCCCGGCGGCTGGCCCGGCACCTGGGCGCGGCTTATCTGCGAATAGACAGCATCGAGGCGGCGCTGCTGAATGCCACCGGTCAACGGGCCACCGTGGAAGGGTACGCGGTGGCCTACGCCCTGGCCGCCGATCATCTGCACCTGGGCACGGTGGTGGTAGCCGACTGCGTCAATCCGCTGGAGGTCACGCGGGACGCCTGGGCTGCGGTGGCCGCAGGGGTTGGGAATACAGGGGCTGGCTGCCCACTGCTGAACATACAGGTCGTGTGCGGCGACGTGGCCGAGCACCAGCGGCGGGTCGAGGCGCGACAGGCTGACCACGCCAACCATGCGGGCCAGTGGCAGCCGCCCACCTGGGCCAAGGTGCAGGCCGGTACACACGAATATCAGCCTTGGATTTCTTCGAGGGTGGTGCTGGACACGGCAAGCGGCGCACCCGACACACTCTTCGCAGAGCTTCTAGCCCGGCTGGAAGCCTGAAGCGCCTCGCTGACACCCCGGTATTTGCCTCAAACGCCCGTCCCTGCATCCCCTA